>JBKQMP010000174.1:0-3323 GCA_052146665.1 Dissulfurispiraceae bacterium | reverse complement strand
ATGTCGGCCTGCTGAAACTTCACATTCGATATACGCGCTGTCTCGACCCTTTCCCGGGCTTGCGCAATAGATGCTTCCGAAATATCCACAGAGATGATATCAGCATGAGGACTGTTTTGAGCAAGTGTTACGGTTTGTGCCCCGACACCGCACCCTGCTTCCAGAACGCGGCTCCCTTCGGGATAAAAAGTATCAGCGTGCAACAGTTCGGTAAGAGTTGATGCCTGATCCTGTAGACGACGACTTTCCCTTTGATCGTATCCATGTATGTACGTCTTCTGCATTCCTTTTTCCCTCTGTCCTTTCACGCATTCACCCTCGCCGCATGCCTGTAGATTCTCAGACTTCCACTTGTTCTAGGATAGCACAAGATCAAGAGAGCTCATCAACATGCTTTGCCTCTTTTAACGTTCCTTCATACTGGAATCGGGTTCTTGTATGGCTTGCTCGACAATAATTTCCGTTCGAAAGTGTTATTCCTCTCAAATGGTTGGAAGGTGTTCCTTTCAGGAAGAAAGGTTGCGAGCTATATGAATTTCATGCAGATGAGGATTTTGTCCCGTACTTTAGCCGAAAAAGTTCTGTGAGAAGCGTCTGATGATTTTTTTGCTCCTTCCTGAACCCGACATCAAGTACGATGCCCTAAGTCTGTTTATTTCCGTTTCAAATCTGCATTTCGGAAACCACTTTGATACTCACAATTTGGCCCCTAAGAGGGCGAGTTCGCTCTGCTGTCAACAGCTTGCCCTTAAGCAGGAAGGGTATAGTACTTTTCAGATCTCTTCCTATTGGTTTTTATCTTTATGATGACAACGTTTGTTAGGCATAGGGAATAGTTCACCACCAAATACGTATTGCTATTTGACTTGTTAGTTGATACTATTCCAATAGGAAATGAATAAGGGATTGTCCATAGTTATGAGCAAGATAACAGGGTTATCCATCGTGGAAGTTACCGTGCGATATTTTGTGATTGCTGCGCTTCTTTGTGGCTGCACTCATAGGGTCGACCTGAAGCCCACGGTTGATCAGCTTCCAAGTGTTGTCAAGATACCAATAGAAATAGGTGTCTATTATAGTCCGGCCTTTCAGGCAGATGAATACACTATAATCATAGTCAAGATGTTCGGGCCATCCACAGACATCAGAGTGGTTTATCCTCTGGGCCCGGCCAGTATAGCTCTCTTTGATCAGGCCTTGCCAGCAATGTTCTCAAAGACAACACGTGTCCAAGGCTTGCCGCCCTTGGCTCCGGATGGCCCGAAGGTTGTCGCTGTTATTGAACCTACGATCGAGAGATTTGACACGATGGTAATGAGAGAGCCCACAGTTAAAAAAACCGAGATCTCTTACCGTTTCAACATTTACTCACCCGGTGGAGAATTGATTACTTCTTGGACAGTGGAGGGACGAGGACGGGCAGCGGTAAAGATTTTTAGCCACGTGAGTAAAAACGAGTCAGCGAACCTTGCGATGCAGGATGCTGCAGCAAAGGTTATGACTGAATTCATCGATTTTCCCGGTATTCGTAGGTGGCTTGCTGGAATGGGGATTGTTGTTAGTCAATAATCATTGTTGCAGTGGAAATGGGGGAAATAAATGCGATATGCCCTGATTATCGCTCTGACCATAATCTTATTATCGCCTTGTTCAGAGTACTCGGCTAGTGCAGTGACACCCGTAGAATCCGAATCGAGGTCCACTTACTATGAGGAGGGGGGACTGCTAGTCGTAGCAGATTCATACGTCTATCGAAAGCAGGATGCATATGACAATTTTGACAGTTGGTTGGTTTGGGATGGAATCCTTCCTATCCAGGTAGTTGTCGAGAATCAGGGAGAACGACGAGTGTGGCTTCTCCGCTCAAATATCGTGTTGGAATTCTCCTCTGACAATATTTTAAATCCTACAAGGACGATGAAGTTGATGGAGAATCCACCAAGGGCCTCCGATGGAGGTCTAGGTTTATTACTAGGTTGGCCGTTATTGATTGCCTCACAATCTCAAGCAAATACTTGGTGGGCGCGGTGGAATGAATTCTCGTCAGGAGAGTTTTTCGACGTCCTATTGCGCAAGGGCGAATCGGCTCACGGCTACATATTTTTTGTTGTACCCAAGGACAGTCGAAGCATGGATGTTGCTACTCTGGTTCTACGATTTGTAGCGGCTGAAGACGCATCGACTTTTGACATTCGCTTACCGCTAAAAGGCATATATATAGGGATAACACCTGAAAAGGATCTTGTACCAACGGCAGATGAGACTAAGAATCACGAATAATAAATGTTTTCTCTTCTCGAAGATCAGACAAGACTGAGATAGCTTTTCTGTCAGCAGCTCTGAGTATTTCCTGCGGTGTTTCATTCCGATTGTAACCTTGATAGAGTTGCGGTTTGTGATAACTCTCAAGCAGGGTGGACTCGATAAAACGGCTACGCACGGTACGGGGCGAAAGACGCAACGCAAAAAAGAAGGGAGGTATGCATTGTAGTCCTGAACCAAATATACTTGATCTCACAATGAGGACTGCATATTACAGCCGTTAATTAACAGGGAGAACCATCTTGAAAAAGACTTATTTATAAATACTGAATAGTGTCAATGTATGAATATATAAATATATAAATACTTTTTATTATCTATTATGATTATTCTTTGATAGGGTTGCATTAGAACAGGAGAGGAGTTGGCCGGTCTTGCAGGGATGGCCACGTTACAAAGAGTGATAGGGGGATATGTGCCTTTAGAAACCGAGGTTTTTGTAGCAAAAAGGAGGGTAAAATAATGAAACGAGTATTTATTACGATGTTATTGGTCTCAGCATGCCATCAATATCAGCTTTCTGTTAGTACAGTATATTACAGATTCTCCAGAAATACCACACCGCGATGTGCTTTTCAGTTTGTCGCATTATATAAGGCTGAAACAAGCCAAACTGAGCTATTTTGGACATTCATCTCCTTTACCACTCAGTTGTTTAAGGACTGCTCTTGCCTTGCTCTCTCTCCCTCGCTTCCTTCATCATAACCAGGTCTTCCAATCGGATAGCAACGCTTATATTCTGCGTGCTCTGGCCAGCATTGACTCGCCTCTGGTTAGCGATCTGCGAGAAGGCCGTAGCCTTCTCTCCGAGGCCCGTCTTCTCGATCTTCACGGGGTTAAGCATATGGTAAAGTAATTTCATCTCTGCAAGGGATACGAGCAGAGAGGTTGTGGGATTGATCATCAAAGCGTATTCTACGGTTTCACTACGCCAGGATTAGTCGGATCCTGTGTCAGCACCATCACATAATCGCCTTCGTCGGCAACGACGTCGGTCCAGC
>JBKQMP010000173.1:0-5718 GCA_052146665.1 Dissulfurispiraceae bacterium | reverse complement strand
TCCTCTATTTCGGGATATAGGCATTTAATCCTATCGTAAGAGGTTTTCCATTTACTGTCAGAGCGGTTCTCATATTGCCTCTGGTGCTGGCAACCACAAGAGTCTTCCCTGATGAACTCGGCACAGGCTCTTCGAGATCGCAGGTAATAATGAGCTTGTTCCCTTCGATTTTTACTTCAATTGCCATGATGTCTCACCTCCTGAGAATAATATGTCGATAAAGTATACACCATTCTGATTAAGATATATCCTATTGAGAGTTTTCTTCCCGGAACCGATACGGAGGGGATCAAGGCAAAGACGTTCGAGTACTTTAGAAAATCAACAATGGACAAATTTCCGAGGGAACGACGTGCTGTGGTATAATTTTGAAATGTCGACCACCCCTTCTTCACACTCCACAGGTTGGCGCATCCTCGGGTTCGGCAAACATCCGGAGATCGCGGCCGCCGTCCAAGAGAAACTCCGTTCGCTCGGGTTCCAGGCGACCACCTTCGTGCTCACGAACGATGAAGCGGGGGACGCACAGCTGGTCGCGGTGCTGAATCGAGCCGAATACGATGGCGTGGCCATCGGCGGCTACATTAACGGACAAGACGCCGTGAATTTCCCCGCTACGGAAGAGACCACTGTCTGGTTAAATCGCGTTCTCAACATCATCCACGCGAACGCGCCGAAATCGAAGATCATCCTTGTGCGCGGTCCTGAGGACGTTGTGCCGGCTATCGAACGAGTGCTCGGAAAAAACCCGCCGTCTTGAATAGACTCTGACCGGTGGCCGACAACGCCTTCCAGCGGATGTGCTAAAGGCGGCGCGCCGCCGAAGGCAAACGTTCCACACCGTGTGCAGTACTCTCAAGAATCTTCATTGTTGCAATAAATTGAACCACGAGGATTAGTCGGTGTTATTGACTCATTGGTCCCGTCTGATCGCATCCTCCACCTCTACTCTTCCATATTCTGGCATACAATGAAAGTATGCAGACCCTGGCAAAGTGCTCCCAACATATGAGGAGGTGTCAGCATGACTATTGAAAATGCTATAGAGCTCTTTAAGAAGCACCAGAAGAACACCGTCAAGAAAAGCACCATTAAGAGCTACGGAAAGTTCTTAGAAAAGTTTCAGGGAAGGTTTTTGGGGCAAGAGGTGGTATCTGTTTCAGCAGACCATATCAACGAGTTTCTTGAGGAATGCACAAATAGCCTCAGCAGATCCACACGCCACCTTCGCTACGCTCAGATAAAGGCTTTCTTTAATTATGCAATTGAGGCCTCTGATCTGAACATCAAGAACCCATGCAATGCCGGCATGCTATTTAAGACATTCAAGAACGTCTCACACCGCCCGCGCAAGATATTGGACGAGGAGACGGTGGACGAGATCATCTTCAATTCCCGCAGCGTCAGGGATAGGCTAATCCTGGAGCTTCAGGTCCGCTGCGGCCTTCGAATCGGGGAAGTCCTCAACCTGAGAGCATCTGATGTCTCAGGCAGGAAGCTCGTCATTCAGGAGCCAAAGTCGGGAAGAGACGCCGAGGTTGCCTTTATGCCGGAACACATTGCTGCCAGGCTGGCCGAGTATGTTACTGCGAAACAACTATCCCCTGACGACAGGGTGTTTCCTCTCTGTTACACCACTATGAGGAATCTTGTCACGGGACTGGGTAGAAAGCTGGATGTCTAATATCGCCCCACGATTTACGCAGGCACTCAGCGACATATGCCAGCACAAACGGAGTGCCTCTAGAGATTATCTCGAAGGTCATTCTGAGGCATCAGGATCTGAAGACCACTCAAGTCTATCTGGGCAAGATCAGTGATACTGAGGCCATCCGCTGGATGGACATCCTTCATGGGAAATAGGAGCCTAAGCTAACGGATTGATGCCAGGGTCTGTGGCGTTTCCCGTACTCTTCTGTAATAAGACGTGATGGTATGCGTTGTAAGAGTTCGCGTATCTTATCGTGTGTTATAAAGTGCATGATTCGAGACATAACAGTTCTTTTGCATTGATAACCCTTCGAACGTTATATGCCAAAGGAAACTGACACCGCTGGCTGTTTCGCTCAACTCAGAAGCCGACAAACAGCGGGCAGTCAGGTGTCGATCCCGCGGCGCGGGCTTCGGGATGAAATCGTTGTCAGTTGTGGCCTCGTGAAAATGCGGACTATCAGGTGTTAGCCGCATCGGTAACGTGGGCCCTACCACCCTCAGTTACAGGAAGCAAAAAGTATCAGTCCATTTTATCTTTTCGATTAAGATTTTCCATAAGCCTTCTTATTCCTGCAGTCAGTCTATCGGGCTCGGTAAAAGCTGGTGAGCATCTCTTTCCTGAACAAACATATGCGGCCTCCTCTACCGGATAGCCAAGAGTCCTGATTCGGTCTCTTTCCCGTTTCAAAGAGAGGATCCTGACTACCTTTTGAGGAATATATATTTTATTGACTTGCAATAGAAATCTAGCAACATTCTTATCACGGGCAATGATCGTGACCACAAATGGCGCTTCCAGTCTCCATCGCAATGCCGTTCCATAAAGGGCAGCAGAAGGTCCATATTCTTCATAGACAGCTCTTAACCGGGAGTTTACGCTATCAATGATGCTTTCCAGTTTTTCATCTCCATTATGGTAGTAAAGCCTATTTAAGAATATTACTGCTCTGTTGTTTGACAGGTATGTGTTGTAGTGTGAGAGGACGCCGGTTATCGCTGGGTTGACGATTGTTGTTTCAAGAGACGGAATGAACCGTCTGTTTGTCTTATCATAGAATTTATTTATGATAAGGCGACAAATATCTTCAGCCTTGCTCAGGTACCTTGTCTCGCCGGTTACAGTGTATAAATCAATAAGCGCCAACCCAAAAAGCACGTTGTCGGAGAGGAGCCCGCTCAGATGCTTCTGTCCAAAGTAATAGTGATATGTACCCTCATTATCTGAATATAGATTTAACATGATAAAGTCTGTAGCTCGTTCCGCCATTCTGATAAGTCTTTTTTCGCCCATAGCCCCATAGGCGGCAATAAGGCCGGTTATCATCTGGGCATTGGAGTCAGCATAAATAGTACTATCAACATGAGGCGGCTTAAGCATGGCTCTCTCTGTTTTCCTGTAGTAATCTTCCTCGGCATCCTGACTCCCGTAAAAAGCTCCCATCTTTTTGTCATAGAGATGCTTCTCTAGATAAGTGATGGTCTTATTCAAAACCTTCTTGTAATTACTGTTGCCGAAGACCATGTAGGCTGATGCATAATTCTTGATAATCGCGGCGTTCAGGTCCAGCATTTTCTCGTAATGGGGCGCCGACCAGTCAGACTGTGTGGAATATCTGAAAAAGCCTCCGTCAACACGGTCATAAATTCCCCCCTCAGACATGTGCTCGAGAGTCGTGGAAATCATTGTCATCAGTTCGGGAGTTCTCTTGTTCAGATATCCTGAGAGGAGAAAATCGATTGCGTCGGGATTAGGAAACTTTTGCCACAATCCGAAGCCCCCGTGTCTTTTGTCGTATGATGATTCAAGCATGTTGGTTATCCTGCCAATGTCAGAAACATCGGGAGCAGAGCCCTCCATTTGCCGACCTGTCCCTCTTGTCTCATTCTTTATTGTTTCGCTCTTTTCTTTGGATCCCTTTTTCTCCTCTTTGAGCACCTCCAACGCATCTGAAAGCCACGCAATCATGGACTCTTGGGAAATGTAGTTTCCTCCCTGCACTATTTCTCCCTTAGGCGTGAGGACAACAGTGCTGGGCCAGCCTCCCTGGTTGTAAAGATTGTCTATATCGGGTCTCATGTTTGCGTCTACCCGTATCGGAATTAAATTGCTATTAATGAAATCGATTACATCAGTAGCAGAATAAGTCGTTTCATCCATTACGTGGCACCAGTGACACCACACTGCACTTAGGGAAAGCAGTATGGGTTTACCCTCTTTCTTCGCATCCTCAAGGGACTGCTTCTCCCAGTGCCTCCATTTTATGAGATGGGCCCTGTTGGGGCGGGGAGAAAACCTGAAGTCAGAGGCAAGGACAAGGTGATTGCAAAAAAAAATGACAAGGGTAGCGCTTATGGCAAGTTTTCTCATCATAAAGAAAAATACGTTCCAGATAGATAAGGTATATTACCAGATGCACTATGTCATTTTGTTCGACATAGTGTGGTGAGGACTCCGGAAAGGCATCGAGAAGCAGGACGGATCATTCTGTGTAAGTCTTATTTTCAGAAACCAACCGCAGCATCAGAGTCCACGAATCTGTGATATACTTTTCTTAAATACTACTGGCGAAAGGAGATACTCCCATGTGCAGAAAAGTTGCGCGTCTTGCTTTGATCACCATGGCCTGGATACTGTGTGCGCATCTCCAGGCGCATGCCTCCGACCTGGTTGTTGATAGTCATTTTGTCTCCGGGAAGATCGGCGATCCCTCCTGGGTCATCCTGGATGTTAGGACCGGTGAGGAATATAAAGAAGGCCACATCCCGGGAGCAATAACCTTGGGCAAGATGGCGGCCAAGGTGCTTCGCGATCCCACGCACCGGGCCTACACTATGGTGCCTTCGATCGAGAGAACGCTGGGTGAAGCGGGTATCGGGGATGACAAGCACATCATCGTCTACGGCAATGCATTGGATACTTTTTACAATACCGTTACATTCTGGATACTCGAATACCTAGGGTGCAACAGCGCTCAGTTGAAGTGCACGGCGCACTATCTTGACGGGGGCATCGAGCAGTGGGAAGCAGGGGGCGGAAAGGTGGAGACTGTTGATACGGTCCTCCCGCACGCGTCGTTCGAGGCTCGGATCGTCCCTTCGCGTCTGGCAGAGACGGCCGAAGTGCTCAAGATCGTTCTGGGCAAGGAACGGACTGTGCTCATCGATGCACGGACCGAGGCTGAATACAACGGCTCTGATATCCGCGCGCTCAGGGGCGGCCATATTCCCGGCGCCGTGAATATTAAGGTGCAGAAGAATTACGATGACAAGGCGTTTAAAACGCTGCCGCTTTCTGAGCTAAAATCCCTGTACAAGGACATCCCGCTTAAGGAACGGGTGATTGCGTATTGCCAAACCGGAACGCGGGCAACTTACACCTATCTTGTTCTTCGCGAGCTTGGCTATGAGAATGTGGCCAACTATGACGATTCCTGGATGGTATACGGGAGCAATGTGAACTATCCTGCGGACGAGGAGCAGTGGTTTAATTTCATCGAGGTGAACCAGACAGCCAAGGACCTGAAGGCATTGCAGAAGGAGCTGCATGAACTGCAAGGGAAGTAACCCGGGATGGTTTCTGGCATGAACATCCAGGAGACGTTCTAGCACCTGTGGCGTTGCACTTAGGAAACTTCCGCGGGTCACCCACCGGTTGCCACGGTTTGGTCGCCTTGCATGACACAATGGCAAAGACAGTTGTGCTCCTGCCGTTGGCGCAAAGGCTTTCGGAGCTTGCTAGAAACGCACTGGCGACAGGTAACCTTATCACGTCGGGGATACCGGCTTCTGAATCTCCTACTCCAAGAGGTGGAACGTGGTCAATGGATGTGTATAGCTTCGATGGGGTGATCCTTTACAGCGTGAAGCAGGCATCCCCGGGTGTCGTTGGTTTTGTCGGTGTCTTCACCTTATTATAGAACCCACACGGTATGAATCTGAGACGCACGAAAAAGCGGCCGTCTTAACTGGTTCTCCTAAAAATCAGCCTTATTGCAATTAATCGAA
>JBKQMP010000172.1:0-4361 GCA_052146665.1 Dissulfurispiraceae bacterium | reverse complement strand
GGGTAGTCGGCACTACATGGGCTCTTGCGTCGCAGACCGCTCCACTATCAAGCAATGACGCACGGTCAGACGGTGGTTATCCTTTCTTTTGAATCTAAATTAGGGATAAACTGCGGAAGGCAGGCTAGTACTGTAAGCAAGGCAAGGCTAGACGATGAGTCGTAAAACCCGGGAAAAGCTTGGCATCTTGATCATGGGGTCACTCGGAGTTGTGTTCGGTGATCTTGGAACTAGTCCGCTTTATGCAATGCGGGTCTGTTTTACGGGTACTTATGGCATTGCGCCTACAGCAGATAATGTATTGGGGATCGCTTCTCTTATTTTCTGGGCACTGGCACTGGTCGTCAGCATCAAATATTGCATGTTTATTTTGCGCGTTGATGACGGCGGAGAGGGCGGCATTTTCGCCATGATGGCGCTATTGCATAAAAAAATGGGGGCCAAGCTAAGTGCGAATCTTATTCTTGTCATGTGTTTTGGCTCTGCACTGCTTTATGGCGATGGACTCATTACTCCTGTCATATCCGTCCTTTCCGCCCTGGAAGGATTAGATGTGGCAACAACAAGCACGAAGCCATTCATCCTGCCTGTCACCTGTCTTGTCCTTGTCTTGCTCTTCATGCTGCAAAGCCATGGCTCAGGGCGAATTGGAAAATTTTTTGGACCCGTCATTTGCCTCTGGTTTGTCGCCATCGGGGCACTTGGAATCAAGGCGACCCTGGCGAGGCCGGCGGTTCTTGCGGCCATTAATCCCGAGTACGCGGTCCGGTTTTTCGCAGTCAACGGTTGGCGCGGATACGTTATTCTGGGAGCGGTTGTGCTTTGTATAACGGGATGTGAAGCCCTGTACTTGGACATGGGCCATTTTGGGAGAAAGGCCATCCGTTTTTCCTGGTATTTGTTTGGCGCTACCGGCCCTTTTATGCAATTATTTCGGCCAGGCCGCGTTAATCCTTGCTGATCCAGTGCAGATTCAGGACCCATTTTATGGTCTTGTGCCCAGGTCCTTGCTTTACCCTATGGTGGCATTGGCCACAGCCGCAACGATTATTGCATCACAGGCGATTATTTGTGGCGTTTTCTCGATGACACGGCAGGCTATGCAGCTGGGCTACATCCCTCGCATGAGAACCATCCATACCTCGGAAATGACCGAAGGGCAGATTTATATTCCTGTGATAAATACCATGATGCTTATTGCCGCTATTGGTTTGGCGTTGAGTTTCAGACGATCCGAGAACCTTGCGGATGCCTATGGTATGGCGGTGACCGGCAACATGTTCATTACCTCTACGATTTTCTTTATTATCAGCCGCAAAATCTGGGGTTGGGGCTTATGGAAAGCCCTGCCGCTGGCGTTAATTTTTTGGGTAATTGACGGCTCTTTTCTGATCACCTGTTTACTTAAATTCCTGACAGGTGGTTGGATTCCAGTTGCGACTGCCCTTTTCGTAATATTAGTCATGATAACGTGGCGCGACGGTTGGGACGCCCTGGCTGAAAAGATATACGGTATGCAAATGCGTATAGACAATTTCATCAAGCTTATCTCCGATTGCAATTGTGTGCGGCTGCCCGGAACGGCCATCTTTCTCTCCACATTCCAAACCGAGGTGCCGCCAATGCTCCAATAACATCTGAACCACATAGGGGCGCTGCACGAAAGGGTCGTGATCCTGTCCATTCTCCCGAGCGATGTTCCGGAGGTCCCTGACGGAGAAAAGCTCGATATCCGCAATCTTGGTCAGGGAGTATACCGCATCACCGCCTATTCGGGCTTTATGGAGACCCCTAATATTCCAGCGATGCTCGCTTTGGCGAAGTGGAAAATCCCTGATATTGATCCATTGAGCACGGTATATTATCTAGGAAGAATTTCCCTTGTTCCGGCCAAAAAAAGAGTCATGGATCCTTTGCGCAGGTTATTATTTTTCTTTATGCAGCGTAATGCTCTAAGTCCAGTCGTGTATTACGGCATACCACCTGACCGCGTTCTGGAATTGGGCGTGCAGCTTGAATTCTAGAGAGGGCCCTTTTGATTTCACTCGTATATATTCCCGAATATCGCCCTATCGCCAAGAAGGCTATCTATTCTATCAAACAAGGCGCAGTGCTATGACTATAGGTGAAAGCATTGTAGGTGGAGAAGAGCGGTTATTCGTGCATTTGCTGTCGCTCTATGTACTGTTTCAGGTGACGAAACATACAAAAAAAGATATACTGATAGCTAAGACATGCGAAAGAAAACAACAATTCTTCTACTGGTCATCAGCACTCTTTTTTCAATTAGTATTGGATGCGTTGCCGATACCCACGAGGGGGAAATCCTTTTTGAAAAGGAACGCTGCATAAACTGTCATACCTTTAAGGGGCAAGGAGCACAAATCGGACCTGATCTCACAGATATTGCGAACAGAAGGAGTGATGAATGGATAAAAGATCAGATAAGGAATCCTAAGCTTCATTCTCCAAATCCGAGGATGCCCGGCCACGAGTATTTGTCAAGAAAACAGATCAATTCTATAATAAAATACTTAAAGTCTTGACGATCCCAGGAATATCGCCTTTTTTTTGTCAAGGCGATGATGTTTCTTGTTGTCTGGAGTGGATAATGGAGGCTAGGGTAGCACTCGAAAAGGTAAGGAGGTACCTAAAATGACAAGAAAAGTGACAGCAATACTTATGACGCTGATTGCGCTAGCATTCACACTGTCATCAAATGCCTTTGCTGAGGCCGATGGATTCAGGGGCATAAAGTGGGGCACTGAATTTTCGACAGTCAAAGATAGCATGACTTATCTGAGGACGGATCCAGTTTATGGGGGCATAAAAATATATTCAAGAAAAGACGACGATCTGCACATTGGAGGAGCAACACTTGAAAGCATAGGATACGGTTTTTGGCAGGATAAGTTCTGTAGTGTTGATATACAGTTTAAGGGCTACACAAATTTTTCGTCTTTAAAAGATGCACTTTTTGAAAAATTTGGTGCTGGTAATCAGCCAAATCGGTTTTTAGAAGAATATTTTTGGCATGGGGTTGTTACTGGTATTTCCCTTATATATAAGGAAGTTTCAAGGGAGGGATATCTATTTATGTTTTCAAATGAGATAAATAAGCAGCAAGAAAGTTTCAAGTCTGAAAAAGCGAAAGAAGGAGCAGGAACTGGCTTTTAGCTGCATAACTGCAAACAGCAAAGAACTCCTGAGATGATCGCTGGGAAGTTAGACATCAAACACTGACATCTGGCGATAGAAGATATAAGAAAGGGGCTCTGGCTTCTTTTTTTGCGCCTGTAACGCGAGATCAAACAAGAGAGCGATAAATAAATCTATTGCAGAACTTTAGGGTATCGGCCGATGGCCGAAAGGCGGCGCCCTGCCGCAACGGAAAAAGTTGCACAAGTAGATGAGAAGTTGCGGAAAGAGCGGAAAGAGTGCACAGTTACAAAATGGTTACAATGACGAAAAAGGCGGTAGGCAATGACACAAGCAAAGGGGTATGAACCCTTGAAAGATATGGTGCCGGTGGGGAGGGTCGAACTCCCATGAGATTGCTCTCAACGGATTTTGAGTCCGTCGCGTCTGCCAGTTCCACCACACCGGCTTTTTTGAGGTTGTCTTAATTATCAATTAGTTGTGTCTTTCTTTAGTGTATCACAAAGTGTGTTTAAGTGTCAAAACACGATGTAACGCATACACAAAAGACATGTGATCGTCGTAAGAGAGTTTTCTTGTGGTATTCTCTTATTTATCATCTTTTGTTGACTCTGCTTGTCTATCATACGAAATGAAGCATTTCTTGCTCCTGAGGAGGCCAATGAAACCGCGGCGATATAGACAAAAGTCAGCAAGCCTCAGAGAATGATACTAGGAAGTGCAACTAATCTGAGAATTATTTCTCCAAGTTTTTTTATGATATGGCGGAGTTTTTCGGACCTCATACTTATTGAAGAAATAAGATCTTTGCCGAAACCCTCGGGCCTCCCGACTGTCACAGTATTTTAATCACGTTTAAGTATTCTTGCATCGATAGACTTCTATATTCTACAATTCGCGTCACAAGGATTGCTGTTTTTGCTCAATCAACGTGAAGGTTCCTGAGTCTATGCTGCTTTTGTAAAAGCAACATTCCGCAGATCATTATATTATTATCATAAATCGCGATATCTGGTGACCGTCTGGTTCATGATAAGCATTAATCGTAGCCAGAAGATCAAGATAAAGCCTATGATGCGAATCCCGGGGCATGTCGAACACTCATTCCGGAGCAAATCGAACACCTGTTCCGGTCGAAATCGAACAGTGATTCCGGAATAGGTGTTCGGCATCGAGCGGAATAGTATCATTAAACTCGCCTG
>JBKQMP010000171.1:0-13296 GCA_052146665.1 Dissulfurispiraceae bacterium | reverse complement strand
GTACTTCCTCCGGCCACTACCATTGCTGTCTTTCATCTCGCACCTCCGTAGGTTATCTATTTTAACCTAACCTTTCGGTGTGTCCGCTATTCCGGGGGAAGTTCACTGACTAATCGGACCAAAAGAGCCTATCATGCTTGACATCTAGATTTGGCCTGACCACCGTCTTCTTATTCCACTCGTGGTAGATGAGACTCATGAGTTCAGTATAAGCGAAGCTGAATGGTTCCAAAACATTTGTTTTGATGCCGTCGATCAAAAATTTGTCCCACACAAATTTGGGAGGCAGAAAAATCGATGATAATTTGGACTCTTTAGTAAAATTCTCTAGAATGGTTCTTTCTTTTTCCGTGAAGGTGGTGCCTTTCAGCCAAGCGCGAACGATTTTTTTGAAATCAGAGTGATGATGGGGAAAAACGCTAAGAAAATCCGGGATATATTTGTCGCTCAGAACCTTGTTTATCTTTTGACCAAGGGTTTGTGCTCTGGAATGGATGAACCTCATCAATTCGTTTTTATCCATGTTGTAAAGGTCGATGAAAAAATATGCCTTGGGGATTCTCGTATCGGGCTTTTTGAAATCTGCTTCCAGTATTTTGCCGAAAACGAAATCGAACGATGTTGTGAGATTCCGTTCTAGGTTGGCATCCTCTGAGGCGCCTATTCCCAGATAGTCCAGATTGTGTTCCTTTTGAATAAAATTAAGAAAAGCCGTTTCATGACCGAGAGGACAGTCTACAAGAGCGATGCTACCTCTGTGGCCATCGATTTGAAAGAGAAGAGAGAAATAGTTCTTCTGATTTCTCAATCGCCACAACATCGCTTTTGATGACTTAGACTCTTGCGTAGCGGCACTTACTAAGTTGAATACGCTATCGAAATTGCGTGCTGTTGGCCTCAGGATAGCGATTCCAGCTTCTTTAAACGGGCAGCCGTGCCCTGAAATAAGCCACTGCAGAGAGAGCTTCAGTGAATCAGCGATCGTCTTCTTGACATTGTCTTTTGGCTGAAACGCGTCTTTCTCCCATTTGGACACATTTTTGTAATCTTGCCCCGCGATTTCCCCAAGCTTTTTTTGTCCCAGCCCAAAAGCGTCTCTCACCCACTTGATTCTTGCCGCAAAACTCATGCAAGAATTATAACATTAATCTGGAAGAAAAAGCTTGACAATCGCTATCGATTCGCTGTAGACTTTAGTAAAGGCAAGCTCATAAAAAGGAAGAACTGATGCCAATGGCATAGGGAGACTCGTATGGAATCGATCACGGTAGATCAGTACATAAATGACCCCAGATCCTTCTTCACATACCTCGGCTCGGCAAGAGTGAAGGAGATAGCGTTCCAGCATACCGAAAACCCTGACCACAAACTGCTGGACATCGTCTTCGAAATTCTTCTGGATGACCACCACCCTGCTGAGTTCTTGATCCGCTTGGAGACTCATATGACTGAAGTGCAAAACATGCTCAACAAACTAGCCCAGGCGATTGAGCATCCAATGCCACATCCTTGGGATGAAGACAAGTTTGAAAAGGCGGTAATCGGCGAGATACTTTAGTATCAACCACTATAAAGATGAATATGGCAGACAAAAACTATCAAGGCACGACAGGGCATAGACTGTTATTAATCTTTGCGGGGGGCAAAAAGCAGACTTGCGTCGAAATACCTCACGCACCTGAGCCTCTGACACGACCAGCGAGAGAGCCAGAACCTGAAACATCTGCTGCCCTGGAAACAATGACCCTGCGAATAGTGGGCTCAATTCCTCCCGAACTTTGGAACCGCCTTGGTACAAGAATCCTTCCTAAACTGAGGTCCGGCGCTGAACTGACTATAGGGGTGGATTTCAGGGTCTCGTTGAAGACCGACACCGCCAAGAGCGTGAAAGCTGAACTAAATCAGGCACTCGATGACTTGGGGTTATCCGGCAGGGTGACCATCGAGGAATCTTGAGCGGAGAAATTGGGGCATGAAACAATATAGCAGGTATTAATAGAGAAACGAGCCAAATACGGTTGTTTAACTCGATTAACGGAGGGGAAACAGAGTGAGTGTCAGCGATTACTCAGAAGTCTTTTTTTATGAAGAAAAGACTTCATTAGAGGAGTTACTTAGGACAGCGCAAGGAATCATTGAGAAAAAAAAGGCTGTCAGGACTTTTTCTACCGAATTGCGTGATGATTTATTTCAGATGCTTTATTCGTTGGGAGATGGGCTGTTTCGCTATGGGATATATGGAGAAGGCATAAAGTGTTTTGAAGAGGCATTAGCCTTGATTACTCTAAATCCGCCGGACCCTCATGAATTAGGGAAGACGTTCTCGTCAATTCTGAGTACCTTAACAGCTTTTTACGTTGGCTCTGGACAAATGACGAAGTTTGAGAAAAACATTGAGAAGAACATTATTGTCCAGCAAAGCCCTAATCTTTCTGGATGGGTGCCTAAAATAAAGGAGATGGAGTTGGATAGGCTTGCATGCTTAGAGTTACGCAAGAAAGATGCATTTAAAAGCCTTGTGGGCGTGAGCAAAGAATGGAGTGACATTCTCAACAAGATTGAACGCCTAGCCAAATCCAGCAAGCCAGTTTTGATCACAGGCCCATCGGGCGTGGGCAAAGAACTCATAGCACAAGCAATTCATTCTGAAAGTGAAAGAAAACCAAAACCATTTGTTGCTGTGAATTGTACTGCTATTCCGGACGGATTAATTCCGAGCGAACTTTTCGGTTCGGAGAGAGGTGCTTATACGGGAGCTGAGCGGAGAATCGGATTATGCGAGCTGGCAAAAGAAGGAACGTTCCTTCTTGACGAGATAGGGAAAAGTTCGCAAATTTTTCAACAAATTTTGTTACGATTTATTCAGGAAAAAGAATTTATGCGAGTGGGAGGAAGAGAGTCTATTAAATTCAAGGCAAGAATCATTGCAACCACTAATAAGGATATCCCAGCGCTTATCAAGGAAAATCTTTTTTTAGAAGATCTGTATTTTAGATTAAATGTGCACGAAATTCTCGTTCCACCGTTGGCACAACGTCCGTCTGACATTGAGGAATTAATTTTTTATTTCTTAACAACGTTGGATAAAAAGAGGAGAATGTCCATCGAAGCGGTTGACGCCATTAAAACTTTTTATGAGCAGAGAGACATCCATCGACGTCTTGGTGAATACCTGTTTCGGACTACCTCAGATAAGAAGGAAGCAATTAGAGTTGCTCGAGCAATGGGTGCGGATCTAAATAGTTACGAGGAAAATAATGTTAGAGAGCTGGAAAATTACATTACTCGATTGGTCGAAGAATTGGACGACGAGGCCTTAACCACCCAGAACTTAGCAATGCCAAGATGGGACCCCTCATTTATATCGGCCTTTTATCGTGTTCCGGCATGGGTAGCTGGTAAGGGATGTGCCAAAAAGGATATTGAAAAGGCGTTGATCTTAGCAAAAGGGAATCAGTCTAAGGTTGCTCGTCTCTTCAGGTGTAGTCCCCAAACAATTGATCAAAAGGTAACAAAATTTGACTTATCAGCAGGTAGGGAATCTTAATCATTATAATGAAATGTGGCGGTTCTGTGGGCCTTAATTTGCCGGATCCTACACTGACGACAATCCCAAGGACTATCTCTTTAACTGCGACAATATAAGACTAAGCAGTTATCAAGGCTTATTATATTGTTGACACAGATTGCAGGGAATCGGAATAGGGGGATGAAATAGCTTCCCTTGAATCATACACGCATATCGATAGGGTAATTCCAGTTACACGTTTGTGGCCCGGAGTGGGTCCCAGGCCAGATCTGGTGATAGAAGTTATTGGAAAGCAAAGTTGCACTTTAAAATTAGTGCACCGAAATGCTAGTTGCTTTAAAATACCCTCCTCTAAAAATCAGTCTCTTTAAAACGCCTCTTTTATCCAGGATGCTACTTGAAACCGAAGTCTACGATCGCAAACCCAATTTAAATTAAATCGATTAAAAGTACTCTTGCTTTAAAAATGAAGCTTCCTTTCAAAGTTTATCTGTGAATCAAATTTAAAAAGTCTTGAATTTACAGGTTTATTAGGATTGGCCATCTTATTGCAATAAAAAAATCGATGAAGAAAGAAATAGCTCAATGTTTTCTAAGGGGAGAACATGACAAGTTACACGGAAATTAACGAAAATGTGACGTGTCACACTGAGGCCACTGGCGCAAATGTGACTTGTCACACTGAGGCTGCAGGTAACATCTTTGAGGAGAGTGAGAGGTTTCGTGTAGTTATTGGAGGATTCAAAATCACGAGCGAAGATCGTGAAATCATTTACGAGCTAATCCGGAAGGCGATTATGGCTCGGGTTTTTCACAGCGCTACCGATGCTGTCATCGCCGTTTTACCGGAAATGGCCCGCGAGAAAGAAAAAATCGTGATCATTCGCCGATTTGCCAATGCCTATCGTAAGTGGCTTCAGCGTAAGCGGAAGGAGGAACAGCTTTCGGGTGAGGATAGTGAGATGCAGGACGTGCAAAAAAAAGGATTGACAGCAACAGAAAGTGCTGGATGTGAGGTCTGTGACATAAAAGCGCGCATATCGTCAATGTCAGATGTAGTACTGCTGGGTTTGTGGCATCTAGTTTCGGAGCAAGTTGCTACAAGAGGCATTCGTGAAAAGTGTGATCACTCAGATTTGGAAGCAGGTTCTTTAATAGCCGTCATTGAAAAGAACTGTGCATGTTTGCAATGAGCAATAAAAACGCACAACAGAAATATGATGTTATCGCCAACAAAACTGAAATCACCCAAGTGATGGATGCAATCGATATCACATGCCTTGAACAGGATATGGCAATGATGAAGGGCGTTTTAAGACCCACGGCTAGATATGCCAGATGCAGTAAATGTCGCCAACCCTATCTCCACATTTTCAAATTTGGATTTGTTTGCGTCCCCTGCAACACTCACCCTAAGGGTTTTCTAATAGATCTGCACTGGGAGGGGCATCGCTATCGTATCTGCTCGCATCGGGGAAAGCCCTTCGATAAGTATGGCCCAGCCTTTAATCTGCTATCCATTATACAGGGAGAGATCGACGATGGTACTTTTGATCCCTCAAAGTATGCGCCTGCCGAGGCTAAGAAATTCAATGCAGGTACCCTGCTCGACGTATTCTTGCAAGAGAAGTTAAAGGTTATTGCCCCATCGTATCGCTCTGGCTATAAAAAGCAAGTCAAGTTGCAGAAGCAACTTTTTCGCAATCTCGACGTGAGGGAGACGAAGAAGAAGGATAGTGTAGCGTATTTGCAGTTTCTGAAGACTCAGAAAAAAGCAGATGGTAAACCCCTAAGAGCAAAGACTATCCTCAATTACTACGATAACTTTAAAACCTTTTTTAATCATCTCAAAACAAATGAAATTATAAGAGTGCTCCCAGAGTTCCCAAGCAAAGCTGCGGTAGATGATTTAATGGAAGAACTTCTTATGAGCGAAGAACCTTTTCATTACACATGGTTTCATTCCGAGGAGCAGATAAGCATTCTCGATATGATCAATGTAAAAGAAGACAGAGACATTGAAGAATTCCTCATGCTTCACGGATGCAGGCCCGGTGAAGCAAGAGCTCTTCGCGTGGCCGATGTGAATATCGATAACCTCAGTATTATCATAAAGAATACTTATTCAAAAAATACCTTCAGGCCCCGTCGGAAAGGAAAAAAATCCAAACCCTATGTAATTCCCCTACACCCCGAGATGGTTGATTTTTTCAGGGAAAGAGTTAAGAACCCTCCCGAAACTTTCATTTTTCTTAATCCGAAGACAGGTCAACCTTATAAGATTGATGCTTTCCAGAATATTTTTGCGAGCGTTAGATCAAAGCTCAATATTCCCAAAGTAGTCAGGTTCTATGATGCCTCTCGCCACTCCTTTGTGAGCCAGTTGAGGCAAGCTGGTGTACCATTGAGCGAAATTAGCAAGATCGTGGGTCATAGTTCGGAAAAGATAACGGAAACCGTTTACAACCACGCAGATGACGTTGATGTTGAGAATAAGAGAATGGCCATATCTAAACTGTCGCTGAGAAAGCCCACCGAGATTGTCGATATTCGAGCTATATCATGAGTAACAAAGAGAAAAAAATAAACTGCAGTTGTTATATGATGATGCCGCCCAAAAAATTGCGGGCTCATCCTTCAAATGAGAAGTACTTCGGCCACAATAATAGCCGGTACCACGAACTTTCCGAAAGCATAAGAACAAATGGGTACTTGCCCCAGTATCCCCTGACCTGTGTCAAGGAGGGGAACACGTTTGTAATTCTTTGCGGCCACCGCAGATGGAGAGTGGGATGTGAGCTAGATTTAAGAGAGATCCCTGTTCTTGTCAGAAGCGATATCGCAGCAGATAGCGCAGATGCTGAAAAAGTCATGATAGAGGATAACCTGCATCGTCCGCAGCAGTGGCGTGAATTCTCAGAACTGGAGCGGTACATGCTATCACTGCAACTTGATGTTCTGTGCGAAGGCAGACGTGGCGGCGATCGAAGAAGCGAAAAGTTTCTTGAGTCCAAGAAAGAACAAAGTCACAAGAAAAAGAGGGATGAGCAGATGGCAGGCGTGGCGGGAATGAGTCCAAGGTACTTTAGCATGCTCTCAGTGGTCACCAAAAACATTCTGAAAGAACTGGCAGCAGTCTCCCCTCATATGTTCGAGAGTCGTAATATTTATGATCAGATCAAGATTGCGCTGGATAACAATCTCAGCTCTGAGCTGACGGCGTTGTCTCGTTCAGAGATACCCGTTTACAGAGCCTACAAGAACTTCAAAAAAGCCAATCAAGCGCAATCACCTCTTACCGATGGCAATATCCCCTCCGTGCCGAAAGAAGGGGATAAAAGCGAAGTATTCTATAAGGATGTTATCAAGTCTCTTCTGCGATATTTCGAATCCCAATTTAATGGGGAAGAATTTTCAGAGGCGGCAGGAATGCTATTGGAAACGCCGGAAGGACATGTAAAACAACTTAAATTGCTCCACAAGGCTCTCAATAATGTTATGCAGAAGATAAAAACTCGTTGTAAGAAGAAAGGTATAGAGGAACCAGAGTTGTTCTCAGCGGAGGAGATGTGAGTCAAGATGATCGAACGTAATCACTTGCGGTAGTCTGTCTGATATGCGAGTTATCACATATCAGATTTTTCTCATAGATCGTAAAACTAAAACAAAAGGAGGCATGACATGGAGCTCTTGACTAAACAAATTGTGGCTAAGTTTAAGCAAATCGGACCACAGGACGGCGTTAAAGACCCCATTGTAATAGTAAAGTTTTTTAATAGCTTTGGCCGGGGTACATGGTTCGCGACAAAATATGACGCAAAAACAAATTTATTTTACGGCTATGTTTCGCTTTTCCAAGATAGCCGTGATGAGTGGGGATACTTTTCTTTGGAGGAGCTCGAATCTTTGAATCATCCTCTTGCATTCGTGAAAGTTGAGAGAGATATTCTGTTTGAGCCTCAACGATTCAGCAAAGCATGGAAGGAGGAAATGGGATGAACTCAGGAAGCTGGCCAATTGCTGCCGTCAACTTTGCGTGATTAGAGGAGGAATAAAGTGAAAGATCTCATACAGAGTCTATTTGAGAAGACCAAAACACGATCAACGCTTAATGCTGATGCAGATGGGATTATAGGAAGAGTGGTGCCCAAGCTTTTGAATGTTGGCGCTAGTCAGGATGCAGTCAGACAGATCGCTACTTTTCGTGTGAATTGTTTTAATGACAAGAATACGACAGGACTGTTGCTGGCACAAAGGCCGGTGAGATTGTTTGTCGAAAACCTTCTCGTTGGGAAAAACATCGCAAAGGTCAATCTAATAAATTATATTTTCACTCTCCTTGAAAAGGAATTGCAGGACCTCGGTATACCAAAGTTAGGTCATCGACCTCTCAAGCCGGAAAATCCTTTGCTATATTTTCACCTTGCCACCCTGAAATATAATGCATACCCTTTTCTCTGCTTACCTTTCCATGTTGCGTTGAAACATGTTGAGGAGATCTTAACCGACTTTAAAGACAAAGATAAGCGTTCCCTTCCTCAAAAGAAAGCTCAACAAAGGCTGGAGAATATTGTTATCCCGTTTATTCATAGTGTGCGATTCTATGAAGTTGATGAAAACGACCAGTTGTTTACTCAGAGCCCTTCCCACGACAAGATAAAACAGGCGCTCAGAAGAGGACAGGGAGATTCGCGTGTTCGCTACCACCAAGATGAAGTAGTTGAGGCATATACAGGTAACGTCTTGGCAGCTCTAAGTGGCACATATAGTCCTCGATCAAACAAGAACGTCGCGCGTGTTTGCTGGGGTCGCCAACTTTTTTACGGCAAAAAATATCTTGAGGAAATAGTCATAAACGACGCGGATGGAGCTGGATCTTCGAAAGCATTTCCTACCGTTATAAATATAACATTCAACCACAAGACGGAAGGGGAGGCGGCCGAAGGTGCCTACCCCATCGAAGAAGCTGAGGAAATATTCGAAGCGGCAGACAATGATCTGGCGAGAGTATTATCGTTGAGACAAATCAGCCCCTCCTATCTTCAAAGTCCTTGGAGCAAACAGAGTATCCCTTTGAATGCGTATTCGTCCTACTGTTATGCTGTCACTGCAATAGTCATCGACGCAATGACAGATGAAGAACTCGCATTTCTTGTTTTTCTGGTTATTCTCATATTCTTCGGCTTTGCGCCGAAAAAAACCGCGAATATCGTAGTTACGACGATACCGGTATCAGAGCAAGAACTCAAACATGACACAATTTATTGCCACCCTGACGGCACATGTTTCTTCTACCTTATCGCAGAGGATCAGGTTTCTTCTATATTTGCTCAAAAACAGGACAGATCTCCTGGAGCTTACAGAGACAGCGGCAATGTTGTCGTTATGACCGCGGGCGTCATAATGACAATTCTGAAATTATACTTAAACAGAACGCAATCTTACAGAGGAGCAAGCCCGTTTCTTTTCATCTATGAGGATGAAGACGGCAAATCCAAGAGATTTTCTCTCGAGTTATTTGAGACTATCGGAAAGTCTCTGCAAGACAGATTTGGACCATTCCCTTCCGTGTATGCTTTTTCAAGATCTTTTGTCAACTATTCGACAAGCCGATACCATGTTGACCCGATTGTTTCGGCCTACTTTGCAGATCGCGTAACACGTGAGCTGCGCGCCCCAATATTTTACACAAACCTGACTTCCGAAAGACTTAATGACGATCTTGCTGAGATGCAAATAAATTTCTTAAACGACATCGTCCGGAACGCGCAAGAGTGCGGGCTCTCCGTTAACAGCGACATCTTTTGCTCAGCGGATCGTGATATGAGCAAGGGTGACAAAGTAAAAGTCTCTTTTGGATCTAAATTTGTGCCTTTGATATCGTCAATGAAACAAACGTTAAAGTCCATTAAAGGTATTTTTCTTGATGATCAGTGTCAGGACCTGTTTAAGCGTTATAACACATACATGTTTTACAACGACCTGCTCTGGGAGCTGACATGCGGTTTTAGACAGATTGAAATCGAAAGGCTTGATGATGCTGATGTCGACGAAGAGAATGCTTGTATCGTTGTGTGCGGTAAGGGAAATCGTCTTCACATTGAATCGCGTCTAATATTCATGCATGCTTTCACAACAAGAATTTTCAGGGAGTTGAGATTGTGCAGATCTGCATTTGAACAATCCCTTATAGATGGCGGCAGATATTCCCCTTTTGAAATATCTGAACAACTCGCTGTCGAGAAGACTTTTTCGCTCGCTAATAGCAAGGGACAGCTTATTCCGGCGAGTAGCGATAACGTGCGGAGGTTCTTGGTCGCCGCAGGTATAAGATTCCCTTACAAGTTGAATTCTCAGCGGCATCTGCTTCGCACATTCCTGTTCGACAAAAGGGTCAACTACAAATATCTCGCCGCCTTTTTTGGGCATCAGACGAAGGGCAAGGAGTTTCTATCTTATTTTTCGCTCGATAGACTGAAGGAAATGAGGAATGCTATATCGCCTCACATTGAAGAGTTTGTAGACGAGCTCGATCTGGAAATTATCTCTTATACGCATGTGGTGACAAATGAAAAAGATTAATAAGAAATCGCGTCAAGCGACATTTGTACCCCAAATCGATGATATCTCGCTTAACGAATCGAAGTCACTAGTCAAAGCATTTACTGAAGCTTATCCTCAGATTGAGGAAGGCAGGTCATCAACCGAGAAAGCATGGGAGTATCTATTATGCGCTTTCTTTGCCCTGTTATGGAAAGGCGTGATCGGGACTAATTCTCCCATAGCCAGTTTTTACTCGCTCCTCTTATCGAGCTTTAACCCCGACAAGGGGTGGCTTCGAATAAATGATAAGAAGAGTGATGGAGGAAAGAATAAATTCAAGGGCAGGAAGGTGTATCTCCCGGCCTTGGCTATGATCCACTTGCTCTCATATTGTCTGCACGTGGGTAAAGAAATGCCAAATGAATGGGGACATAATGATAGGTTAGTGCCTCAGTCACTTTTCCCACAGGTTGAGTTTCAGAAGAGATTTAGGGCATGGATATCGCGCTTGTGTAATTATGCTGGCATTCAAAAAGTGCCTTCGATACGAACAATCGCTGATCTTGCCAGGATTGATCTGATAGAGAACTATCCGTCTTTTCTGATTGGCTTCTTCGCGGGAAAGGTCCGATATTCCCCGATGCCTGATATGCCTGGAGGAGAAAGAGCTGCCTTTTCCGGTGGAAGACGGGAAAGCCCGCTTAACAGGATTGTGCCTCTCTCATGCAGTGCACCCTCAGTTATTGATGATATCTTCTCGGCCAGAGTTGATCTCAATTATTCGAAAGTCTTCGACTATCTCAGCACCCTTTCTATGCGCTCCTCAAGCAAAGAGCGGGCTGAGATAGCAGATGTAATTGATGCACTGTGGAGGGAGGAGCACCCGTCATTTATAAACCAGCCCGTTACATCTATTGACAGTATGAATTTCTTATTAGCAGCCGACTGGTTGAGAGCGATGCTTTTATATCCGAGATTTGCCGTAAATACAATTCGCACATATTTTTTCCAGGTGTCTGCCGTCCTTAGAACAGAACTTCAGGGGGAGGATCTTAACGGCTTAAATCACGGCGATATGGAGGCAATACTGGAGAATTGCCTTACTGGCAGCAGCGCCAAGGTTTTGAAGGCAGCGATGAAGTCTTTTCTGAAGTATAGTTCGAAAGTGCATAAGATTGAGCTTGGATCTATATCATGGAAGGCGTTAAGTGTGGAATCCGGCATGAAAGACATACGAATCCTCTGGCCGTCAGATGTCGTAAAGATTCTTGCTGCAACAAATGACCCTCAAATTCGTCAGGCCATCCGGTTAGGTTTTTGTTGCGGTATGAGAATTGGTGAGACAGCGTATCTTGATCCTCAACATATAGATGTGAGAGGACAGTCATTTATAGATGTCAAGATCACAAAAAGCAGAGCAGGTAAGAGACGCTTGCCGCTCTATCTACTTATGAGTGAACAAGAGCGCGAAGAGTTCGCCTCTTTTTATTACTGCTCTCGTAAAAATGAAGCCTGTCAGAAGGTTCTCTTCATCACAGCCGAAGGGCTTCCTTTTTATAATCCCCAAGCTTTATCTATGGCTGTCGAAAGAGTGATGGCGAAGGCTGGTTATTCATGGGCAACCTTCCACACCCTTAGGCATTCTTTCGCTTCTATATTACTTCTGCGATGGTTCCGTGCATTTGTATGTTTCAACCTCACAGATGACTTCTGGCAGGAGATGACAATTTACGATAGCAAGACGGATAGAGACCTTATAGAAAACGGTCTCCACAGTATTGGGCTTCTCCTGGGTCATGCCGATGTTAGGACAACGGTGGCGAACTATATCCATACTGCGGACCTTCTTCAAAAGGCATATCGTGACCTGTATGAGCGGGACAATCAACTATGGTTATCATACGGCCAGGCCATCAATCTTACAGGATATTCGCAGGCTGGCCTATACAAGAGATTTCCGCCGACAAGTGGCGGACAGGGCGAAATAGAGGCGCCAGAACTCATGGGATTGCAGCTCAAGCAGCTTAAGAAACGGATAGAATTACCGACTGAATGAAAAAGAGGAGCAGGCCATGGAAAACGAAAAGAAAGCAACGAACGAAGTCCAGTTAAGGAACTATCTGGACTATAAGGAGCAAACCTGTTCATCAAATGTCACGTTTGGAAAGGAGTCAACCCTAGAATACGTTGCCGTCGGCGACATCCTTCCCATTGTTTATTCTCATCCGTACTGGAACGAAAATAACCCAAACTTTTGGTATCATCACGCTAAGGCACCTGAAGATTACGACGACTTGGCAAGAAAATATCAAGTTATAAGGACGAAAATGGAAGAAGGAGCTTCGTTAAATTCCCTTGCAGCACATAAAGACTTGAGACTGGCAATAGACTGTTGGTGGAGCAAGAGGGATCCCGTGAGGCTGGTAAAATTTAAGAGCAGTTATTTTGTGGTAAGCGGCCTGCATCGCGTTGCTCTGGCAATGAAGCATAATCTCACCGAGATTCCAGCCGTTGTTTCTGAAGCGCGCTTAAAGAAGCAAGCCTAATACCGGTAAATGCAGTTAGCGGAATTAGGCTCGCTCTCAGTAATATACTTTGTCAAAGCCATGATGGAGGGCATGAGTTTCCATTAGGGTTAGGTCCGTCAATACAGCAAATTGTCACCCAGTACATCCGTCTTCACACCCTTTAGCAATATCCCATGCTGTTGGGTCCAGCCACTAACAAATGTTTCTGTAATGAAAGGTCCGATATCAGCTGCTCACAGTACTCACCGTCCGTTGAGATTTGTCATAACTGAGTAGTACGTCCAGTATTGTGCGTAGTCTGGCCACGTCCGGATGGTGTCTTCGTCTTGCAGTCATGCAGGAGACCAGGTTCTCACCTATGCGCAATGTTGGTAGTAACCTTTATCTCTAAACTCAAAAAAAAGAAAAGAACATTTGAGGAAAGGTTTTGTAACGGCTCTGCAACTCCGCGCGGTTCAAATTATTGCAACAGTGAAGATTTTCGAAAGAAGCCCGCACAACATAGAACTAAGCGGTACAAGGCTTTTTGCGTGTCCGCTCCAGTGACGGGTTATGTGTTTTTCTCATTGTCAACTCTCGGGAAAAATGAATCAACAGTTCTCCTTACTTCGTCAAGCCATCCCGTTCGTTGCATTTCCGTGCTTGTAACAATAACACCGAACATCTGCCGATAGAAGTTCCTAACCCCACAAAGAC
>JBKQMP010000170.1:0-14895 GCA_052146665.1 Dissulfurispiraceae bacterium | reverse complement strand
GTTGACAGACGCAAGCTCCGCAGTAAGTGCTCTTAGTTACTTCCAATCGAGAGCCGGGGCAAGCTTGAGTGCCGAGACAGCCCCAAATCGGTACAAATGACATGCCGTCAACACAGAGTAAGTTCGGCCTGTTTCATGAATTACGTTATTTCTCAGGTTCGTGAATACGTAATGCTGTCCTTTTGGAACTCTTCAATAACCTCCTCCGTCAGAGATGGTCGAATATTCGGCAAAATCTCAATAAACGTATCTGTTGTCACCCGGTAATCCTGTTTACTCTCGTGCTCCCGCTCAAAAGCAAATTGCGCCACCTGCTGGAAGAGATATTCGATGTCCGCGGGTGTAAATCGGGACGTCCTCTTCACAATGAGATTGAGATCGACATTTTCCGTGTTGAGCTTGGCAAGGAATTGTTCCAGGATTGTTCTTCGCCCATCCTCGTCCAGACCGCCGACAGGAATGATGCAGTCAAACCTTCCCGGGCGAAGCAGTGCGGCATCCAACTGACGGATATAGTTCGTCGCGCAGATTAACAGCACTTTGTTCCCCTGACTTTTGAGCATCGGGACCTGCTTAAGAAACTCGTTGGTAATGGATTTGTCGATCCGCGTTGCAGCGTCCCGGCTGGCAGCGATTTCCTCAAACTCGTCGATAAATATTACCGCGTCTTCCAGGTTTCGCGCCTTTTCCATTACATTGTGCAGATTGGCGCCTATCCTTTCTATTCCATCCACCATAAGCATGCTGGGCAATATCTCGATGTACTACCACGACAGGACGCCGGCTATCGCTTTTACAAAATGGGTCTTGCCGGTGCCCGGAGGGCCAAAGAAGATGATCGTCTTCGGAGTAGTGACGCCGTGCTTCTTAGAAAGGTCCTCCTCCATTAGTGGAAGGATAATTCTCCGTTGAACTAACTGTTTCGGTGGCTGGGAATCAGATATCGTATCCCATATTTCCCTTGAAATCCTCTGAGCCCCCATCTCAACTAAGATATCCTTTCGCTTATAGTCCATATACTCCCTGAGAGCCTGATCCATGTTTTCAAGAAAGTCGATGCACGCAGTGCGCAGTCCGATGTCGCGTCCAAGCTTTTCACTCATTAGCCACTTATGCTGCAATATCTTTTGCCATAGGTCCGCAGCGATGTCAGGGTCAAGCTTCGTGCCGCTGATCTCGAAGATTTTATTGGCGCAATCTTCCGGTGACGGACTCTCTATTACCATGCTGTTCATGATTTCCTCCTAGGTGAAGCGTTTTTCGTTGCATCAACGCGGTCCTTGAAACATTTCGAATTCGCCACACCATCTGTAGCCGCGATGCCGAAAAAGTCAAAATGCGAAAGCAGGCACTATTATATTATGATGTATGCTTGTGAAGGCAATATGAAGAAGAACCTTGACGTAATCCCTACTTCTTGTTTCGTTTGTTCAGGCCACAATAATGCGAGCCATGTTAGTATATCACAGGCAAACGCTCATCGCAAAAAAAGCATTCTTTGATGGGGTGCTTAGTCGTGTAATTCTGAGAAAACTTGTTCCGAACGCTACTCTCAGCTTCCCTTCCGTATATCATTTGAGAATAATGTTTTATATCCGTCAGGCTAGTTCTTCTGCTCTTTGTAAATGCTGATCCCGAACACTTCCCAAAGAGAGTCAAACGTCGATTACCTGGCCAGTAAGAGCCGTTCTGTAGGGACGGTTGGCCTTACGGCCACTTCCTCCCAGATTGCAGAGCCTGCAACTTCGAGACTAAAACCTATATTCTGAATTGTTCGGATCAAAGTCTGCTTCGGTGAGTCCGGCATTAAGCTTCACTGCCTCATATCCATAACCTTCCAGAAGGGTGTCGTCCCAATCATAGATGTTCACTCTGACCGGCAGTTTTGTCTCCACATCGAAGTTAATCAGAGCCCGATAACAGTAATAACTATTTGCCCTATTCTTGGGAAAGACTATCTCAACCTTTTTGGTGGTCCTTCCATATACTCTTTCCTCGCCCCATGCTCTCTGAGATCAATTTCTCCGGCACTTATGCCTTTCTCCAAGTTCCTTCTGACAAGTTTCACAAGGTTTTCAATCCCAGAAGCCGTGACAGGATGGCGACTGCCTTTCATAATTAAAGTACCTTTCGGATCGAGATCAACTGTTATTATCCCGGCAATGCCACATTCTCGGACCTTAATGAGATTGTCATTATATCCCTCAATATAGAGCGATTCACGTCCCTTATGAGGCTCTTTTGCCCATTTCATGTAAACCTTGAAAGGCTTCTTGAATTGAAGAAGATATAGTTTCTTCGTCGGTGAGTTTCTCTTGAATCCGCTCCTGCTTATGAAAAATTGCGGTAGAGTTGTGGGTTCTTGCCAGTGTCGACTCAGCATGTTTCAACCAGTCTCCTAGATCCGTCTTATCAAAAGCTCCAACCGGCGAAGAAGAGAATACAAGAACAAACAGCGTGAAGATGACGCCTTTCGTCATGACCTCCGATTTTATGCCACAAATTCCTTATTATTTTGAGCATCTCGCCGCTCCGGGACGATTACGCCCGCTCAAGAGTAGCTATTTTTACCGACATCTTTAGTATTATAGTCGACACGCGTTACAATTTTATTACGGGGATATGAAATTCCGGTTATTATCCGAGGGCAATCAGCTGCAATTGATAGCGCCCCCAAGATCTCAAAGAGAAAATAAGCGACGCAATGGAGCTGCTAGAGGCCTTATGTTGCTGAAGAAATTTTCATACATATTCTTTCTGGAAAGTCATGCTAATTTTGTCTTCCGTTTGCGCCTTAAGAGACTTAGTCCGTGCGCGACCGCAGTCGGCAGAGTGTTTCTTCCTAAAAGAAATCTTACACCTGCGACAAAAGACCGATAATGAGAAAGAAGCCATCCGTCCATGTTTCGTGGCGAAAGAGACTCACGACGAACTCCTATCGTGCCCAATGCCTGAACAGATGGCCGGAATAGAGCAGGGCATGCCCTTTGTTAAAAATGGATTGGATTCAGACTACACCAAAATTCATAGGCAGAATCACATGAACTGAAGGCAAGGGGTTAGCTAAACTGAAAACATTTTGTTCTAACAATACTCCATTCTTGTTTGCAGTGATCAAACAATTGCCGATGTTAGAATTGATGGAGAAATAAAAGTTTGCTTAAAGAATATGGATGGAAAGACGGAAGCATCCGGGGAATGAATAAAGTTTTAATTAGAATCCACCGCCGAAGGATGTAGTGGAATACGCCGAAGACGTCCGCGGCGTCGCACCGTTCGCCGCTGCAAACTCGGAAGCAGCCGACACCATTTCTCGGCTGATTCCTTCTCGGCTAGAACCTCTGCATGATGCATTCCATTGCAGGGTTCTGTCTCTAGGATGTCAAGACTATGGCCGTATTCCGTCACCAAATTCAGTTGATACTTGTGATGACTGCCCCTGAAGTCATAGAAAATCTGGAACTACCCATTAGCCAGACTGCGTATTATGAACAAGGCGACCATCGAGGAGGAGGAAGGCGACCCACTTTAGAAAGCATCGCAAGCTGGACATTGTTATCTTAAGTTTGCTGGTGGGGATCGATCAGAAGATGCAGCCAGTCTGAACCATTTTAGAATGTGGCATCATCCAAAGTATAATAAGTATAACAAAAAAGAGAAGTTGAAAATTTTAAAATTATGAATCTTTTTTGAAGAGTGATTAACAGGGGTATAATAAACATAATAATATATATGCTATTGATATTATAAGATTTAAATAGAACTCATAACCCGAAGGCCAGAGGTTCAAATCATCTCCACGCCATCAATTATATCAAGGGTTTGCAGGGATGGAAGCCCTTTTTTATTATATTATAAAGCATTCTACAGCGATAGCATCTCACAAATCCTTATCAGATAAGCCTTAGAAGTACGTTACCAAAATAAACTTTTTTTAACACTATGGGCCAATTGGCCCATAGCCGGCCCATTACCGGCTCACGACTTCTTTCTACTGGTTGATTTTAATGGCTTTTCGGTGTATATTAGTGAAAATCTTGAAAACCCCAGGGAAGTGTTCAAATCCGTCCCCGCCACTGGACCTTAACCAGCAAGTCATATGTTTTACACGGCTTGCCCTGATAATTAACACCCCGCCCATTTCAGCAACCGTCTTTGTTCCCGAAAGTACTTCACAAAATTTTGAGTAGGCCGACTGCTGTCAAGTAGCAACTACAAGTCCTCAAATATTGGGCAGGCAAATAATCTTGCTCTCCGAGTGCAGTTGAGCCGAGTCATGCAAATCCACCAGTTTGGTAGTCGAAGGCGATTCGGTGAAGGAGAATGCAGCTTGAGCTTTTCATCGCTGATACACTCAAATGTCTCTCTTCGTGTGTATACACAGAGAGCAATATCCGTAACGAGGCGTTTTTCAGCACTCTGCCGGTGACTTGGATTGCCTTGTTGCAGAAAACAGCGAAACAGATCTTTTCAGAACTTTTCCAAGCCTGTGGTTAAATCTCACAGAAAGGAAGACCCAACCACAGTACAACCGAAGACCCCAGCGCAGCTAGACGGGTTGGGGTGCTCATATCAAAGGAGTTCGAATTTTAGTTCCCCAAGTTTTTCCAGGCTGCAGGCGATTCTGTCCCCTGGTTTCAGCCAAACCTGCTTGTCCTTGGGACGGCCTGATATCACGCCTTCCGGAGTACCAGTGTAGATGATATCGCCGGGCTTGAGTGTAATGAAACGGGAGATAAAACTTACTATTTGCCGGCAATTGAAGATTAAATCGCTGGTGTTAGAGGATTGGCGGGTCTCACCATTGACCCGGCATTCGATCTTGAGATTGTCGGGATCGATTTGCTCGGCGGTAACGAGATAGGGACCGAGGGGTGCAAAGCCATCAGGAGTCTTGCCGATCATCCACTGGACGCTGGGGGTCTCCAGTTGGAGGTCTCGCGCCGTAAAGTCATTGCCTGTACAGTAGCCTGCAACAAAGGAGAGTGCTTCTGCCTCGGTAATGTTCTTCGCTTTTTTACCCATGACGATGACAAGTTCCACTTCATAATCGAATTTCTTGGCCACATTGACAGGCAGCGTGATGGTTCCCTTGTGGCAGTTCAGCGCTGTATTGTATTTGTTGAAAAGCACAGGCTGGCTGGGGATGGGCATGCCGACTTCCTTTGCGTGACGGCGATAATTCAGTCCCACGCAGACGATTTTTTCCGGCCGGGTCACAGCAGGGCCGTATTGTATGGTCTCTTCCTTGAGAAAGGCCTTTGAAGCAGCAGGGGACCTCAAAGCGGCATCAACCAATGCATTCACACTGGGGCCATACTCCTTCTGAAGAAGATCATCCATCGTGGCCGGTGCGTGCATATGGAGCAATTCAGCAGCCAGTGGCACATCCAGAATACCTTTTTCAGTTTTGACGCCGAGGACGTATTCACCGCCACGACGAATTGTCAAGAGGGTGAGGCCTCGAGCCATGCCACGCACTTTCGCAGCTGAAGGCTCCGTCTCAACATATCCCGCTGTTAATCCGCTCATTGTTACGACAGCGGTCACTATTCCGGCTCCCTTAAGAAACTCCCTCCGATTTAGTCCCATACTCTGATCCTCCTTTTCATGGCATTACTGCCGTGTCGTTCCTGATGCAAGTTGAAGTCTCTCATTGAAAATCACATGCATTGATTCACCCTTCCTTGACCGCCAAATTATAACATTTTGAAATACATAAGTTTACAGTAACATTCAGGTGAGGTGTCATTTTCAGCTGATATCGTGTATATCTCAAAAAGGGGTATGTAATACCCCCTTATAAATTTTCCAATATGTTTTGTACGGGAAGTAATTAACGCTGAGCGGACTATGTTTCGGCTAGTAATTTGCAGAATTATCGATATGTGTGTTGGTGTCAAATACCGTGAGCAAGCCATTCTGAGATGAGCACCTGATATTCAACCCCGGGAACTTCGCTTCAGGACTCTCGATTTCCTTTAACTCACGGTTCTTATGATGATTAGTGAACTGTGAAATCTCACGCTACTACAACCATTTTTGTGACCAGGAAGGCTAAAGAGACGAAAGCAACCATACCCTTCACGTTTACTCATTTCTGACAACAGTTAATAATCAAGTCTCATCCCGGTGACCCTTGCGATTCTTACACTCAGCTTTTATGCAATATCACAAGCCGTGAAAAGCAGTTGTCAAAATGGTAATATTATCGACAGTCTCATCCGTCAATAGTAGATCGGGACCGACCGCCAGCCTTCATAGAGAGGAAAGATGACGATGGAGCAAAAGAAATCGACCACGAACGTAGTTGCAATGGGAGAAGAAAAAACTAGGGCTTTTGGGAATGCTCTGCGCGGTGATATCATACATCCCGGCGACGTTGAATATGAGAAGGCTCGAAGTGTTTGGAATGGGATGATCGACAAACACCCAGCTATGATTGTAAGGTGTGCGGGTGTGGCAGATGTCATAACGGCTGTCAAGTTCGCACGAAGGAACGACATCCCTATTTCCGTGCGGGGAGGCGGTCATAACGTTGCGGGAAATGCTCTGTGCGATGGCGGGATGGTCATTGATCTGTCTCGCATGAAAGCAATAAGGGTTGATCCGGAAACACGACATGCGAGAGCGGAAGGAGGTGTCTCCTGGGGAGAATTCGATCGCGAGACCCAAATCTACGGTCTTGCGACTACGGGCGGTATCGTATCGACTACTGGTATCGCGGGTTTCACGCTAGGCGGTGGTATAGGCTGGCTCATGAGAAAATACGGACTTGCGTGCGACAACCTTATTTCGGCTGATGTCATCACTGCTGAGGGCAGATTCCTCAAAGCAAGTGCCGAGCAAAACCGGGATCTTTTCTGGGGCATTCGGGGAGGAGGAGGCAATTTCGGCATTGTGACGTCTTTCAAATACCGCCTTCACCCGGTAGGGCCCGTAACGGCGGGCAGAATGATCTATGCCTTTGAAAAAGCTTGGGACGTTATGAAATTTTACAAAAATTATCTTGCTGAAGTCCCCGATGAACTTTCCACAATGGTCGCTTTTATGACCGCTTCATCAACCCCTTCCCTTCCTGTAACATTACACGGTAGACCCGCAATATCCATAGTAGTCTGTTACACAGGGCCTCCTAAATCAGGAGAGGAGGTCCTCCGTCCTCTGCGAAAAGCATTTATCCCTGAGATAGACTCGATCCGCGTCGTGCCCTATACAGAACTTCAGACCATGTTTGACGGAGAAGCTCCCTGGGGACTCAAAAACTATTGGAAGTCAGAATACCTCGCTGAAATCAGCGACGGGGCGATTGAAGCCATCATCGAATTTACCAGCCGGTTCTCATCAAGCATTTCGCAGATTCATATCCAGCATCTTCAGGGAACTGTTGGACGCGTGGGAGAAGCCGAGACAGCTTTCAGCCATCGCAATGCAGCGTTTGTCGTGAACATCGTATCGAAGTGGTATAGTGCCGCCGAGTCTGAAAGACACATCCAGTGGACCCGGGATCTCGCCCAGGCGATAACTCCTTTTGCGACGGGTGGAGTATACGTCAATTTCCTAGGCGATGAAGGAGATGGCCGCGTGAGAGCAGCATATGGTCCGGCAAAGTACCAGCAACTTTCGGAAATCAAAAAGAAATATGACCCTGAAAACTTCTTTTATCTGAATCAGAATATAAAGCCTGCAATATAATATTTCTTGGACAGCTCATCGACGGTATACGGTATGATGTATGGTACCTAGCTGTTTTATTCCTTCCGCTATAAAGTGTGAAACTGTTTTAGGTTTCCACTTGTAACTCGCGCACTTGTGAGAAGGTCAACTACTGATGTGTTCTATGAGCAAGACAATCACGGACATCCGTTTCACGAAAACGAGCACTTCATACCGTACTCCGTGCAAAAAAGATCGGTCAAGCGCATCAAATAGATTTTTCGGCTCCTTCCTGTAACAAAAATCTTTTAAGTCTGCGATGATAGTATCGATTACGAGCAGAAAGAGACATTATAAAGATTGCATTTTCGCCTTCACGTAGGAATAAGACTCACGAAAAAAAATATTTCTACCAATAGTATTTGTTGCGTTTATACGGTATTCTAAAGAAGATAAGAAGATACAGACAAAGCCACACCGCATGGTCCTCACGACTAGGGTCAACGCTTCAATAGGAACCCCCTACCGAGGCGATATGAGATTAAGCCTCAAGCTTGTATAAACGAGGAGCATTTTTTATGAAGAGGAAATTGCCTTTTTGGGATTTTGATGTTCAGAGTTCAAGTCCACAGTATCTTGAAACTCTGGCCAGCGGATACTGGTTTTCTGAAGTTCTTTTCACATCGGTTGAAATGGACCTTTTTTCGCGACTTGAACCGGATGGAACTACCCTTGAAGATCTCGCTATATTACTCGACGTACATCCCCGAGCTCTCTCGCGTTTTCTTCACGCCCTCGCCTCAGTGGGGCTGATCACAATGAACAATGATCGTTATTTTAATGCCACGATATCGCGTGACTACCTAATCCCGGGTAAAGAATATTATCAGGGCAAAGCTATCTTGTGGAAGAAATACTTACGGACAGACTGGAAAGGACTAATAGACTGTCTCAAGTCGGGGGGAAGAATCAATTATTTGAAGCAGGATGATTGTGTTGGCAAATCTGAGCGAATAAAAAAATATATCAGTGCAATGGACTCTATTGCCAAGACGAAGGGACAAGAGATTCTCAGGTTCCTTGACGGTCTTCCCATGAAGGGCCAACTCTTAGATATTGGTGCAGGCTCAGGTGCTATCGCAGCGGCTTTCCTAAAGCAGTATCCAGATCTGAGTGGAACTCTCCTGGACCTGCCCGAGATACTGGATTATACAAAAGAATTGATGAGAGAAAAAGGATTCGGCAGCGAAGTGCATTACTGCGTTGGCAATATCTTGGAAACATGGCCGGTAAGGATGGACTCGTTTGATCTGGTGATTCTGTCGAATATCATTCACGCATATTCAGAAAAGGAGTTGCCCCATATCATGGCTATGGCTACCAGTGCTCTTAAAAAAGAAGGCATTCTTTTAATTCACGATTTCTTTTTTGAACATTATCCCGAGAAAGCCGCACTAAGTGATCTGAATATGTTCATCAATACGTTCAATGGGATGGTGTTTTCCGGCACCGTCATTCAGGAGAAATTGCATCACCTTGGCCTCTCCAACACTCTCCTGATATCGCTGGAGACGGATACCGCCATTATCGTTGCATCAAGGGAAGCGTCGGCTATTAAATCATTGCAGGTCGATTCTGTGAGTCGTCTCATTTCTAAGACGCAGACAATGGGTTTCAGTAAGGTCTGCCTGCTAAAGACAGAAGACATAATAGTCGCTGAATGGGCAGCTCTAAAATGTAGGTACGGATGTAGTCGTTACGGGAGTCCGGGTTGTCCTCCGAACAGTCCTGACCCACATAAGACGAGGTCGATCTTAAAAGAATTCAAGCATGCACTACTGCTTGAAGGGCAGCCTCCTACCAGACATTTTCAGCAACGAGTTTTGCAGGTTGAGAGGGAGGCTTTCGTGAGTGGATTCCCCAAAGCCTTTTCTTTCTGGGCCGGGCCCTGTTCTCTTTGTGATTCGTGTGTTGACGATGGGAAGTGCAGGAATATTGCCAATGCCAGACCTTCTATGGAAGGCGCAGGGATAGACGTGTTTGAGACTGCGAGACGCGCTGGTACAACGCTGAGAACACTGAAGAACAAAACAGACTTTATAAAATACTTCGGATTACTTTTACTGGAGTGAACATAATGCGCATGCTTTTTGTGCAGACTCTTTCGGTTGAAGGCAATTGTCAGGAAAAGGTCTACCCACTCGGGATAGTGCTCCTTGCAGGGCGCCTGAAGGAGATAGGGTATGAGGTGGACATTGTCGACATGAATATGGAGACAGATCCATATGAGGTGCTCAAATCCAGGCTTACGAACTATAAGCCTGATGTCGTGGGATTGTCATTAAGGAACATTGACCCGCTGGGGAATAAAACTGCTTCTCTCATCCCGCCTTTTCTTGTGACTGTAAAATTGGTGGCTTCTGTCCTACCCGAAGCCAGGCTTATTGTCGGTGGCACAGGCTTCTCTCTCTTCCCTGAAAGGTTAATGCGCGAGGCGCCGGAGATCCACTTTGGCATCATCGGGGAGGCGGAGAGTTCGCTGCCTCGTCTTCTTGCATCTCTCCAAAGTCCGCCTCCAGTTATGGGTTTGTGTCGACGCCAGGGTGATGAAATACAAATTTTGTTTCCGTGCGAATCCAATGATATGCAATGCTACACAGCGCCTCAAAGAGACTTTCTCGATCCTTCCTTGTACAGTGGCGTGAATAGCTATACGCCTTCCATGGGAATTGAGTCGAAACGCGGCTGTTCTTTTCACTGTGCTTATTGCGTATATTCGAAACTACAAGGGAAACGTATACGTGGCCGCGTGCCGCGATCAGTCGTTGATGAAATGGAACGTTTGCACATCGACTATGGAATCAACAGGTTCCATTTCACCGATCCGATTGTGAACTTTCCTGAGAGCCACCTTGAAGACATATGCAGGGAGATACTTAACAGACGGTTGAAGATCAAATGGAATGGGTTCATGAGGGAGGATCATTTTAATGAGAAAAACGCATCCTTGTTCGAAAAGGCAGGGTGTGAATGCTTTTCCTTTTCGCCTGATGGCCTCTGTCAGGAAGCTCTGGACACCCTCGACAAAAGACTGAGTGAGAAAGATGTCATCAATGCTGTTGCCATAGCTGCCAGAACCGACGTTATGAGCGTGTACCACTTTATGGTCAATGTGCCAGGAGAGACAAATCAGACTTGTGGCAGGGGGTTGAGGTTCCTGGAAAAAATATACGATATGCATAGCAGGAAAAAGAATCTAGGTACCGTTGTACTCAATAACATACGTATCCTGCCAGGAACCCCTATGGAAAGAATGGCCAGAGAGGCTGGAGAAATAGGACCTGACACGGATCTTCTCTATCCAACATACTATAACCCCAAGCCGTTTGAAACTTTCCGATACCGTCTGGAAACTTTACATCTTTGCAGGAATGTGTTCATGTGGCAGGGATTGAGGTGGGCTGATGAGGATTATCTTACTTGAGCACCCACGAACCATAACTTTTGAACGGTGCAACGATATAGCGAATACGCCGCTTTCTTCCTGTCTAATTAGTGGTTACACGGCAGGTATGTTGACGAAGTACGGGCATGAAGTGGAGATTATTGAGGGATATCTGGAGAGACTCACTTATGGAGATATAGAGAACCAGATAAGGTCGATAAAACCAGACATTCTTGGTGTGCATATGGTCTATCAATGGAGGCGGGATCATAAGCTATTCGAATTTCTGAAAAGGGTAAAGGACAACAGGCTGACGTCTACCATAACAGCTTATGGTTTTTACGCTACGATCTCAGCGGCTGATATTTTGAAGCAATCGCCTGCTGTCGATTCGGTGATCTGCGGGGAGGCTGAGATGACATTCTCTGCGCTTGCCGAGGCTGCATTGTCAGGGCTATTCACCCCACTTCTCCCAGGCTTAGTGGTCAGGTCTCATGAGAGTATCCAATACGCAAGTCGAGAACCTGTTAAATGCCTTGATGAAATTCCATTTCCCGTCCGCACTGGGGCATTGTATCGTCTGCCTGAAGTTAATATCCTTGGGAGCCGAGGCTGCTACGGACGATGCACGTTCTGTTACATTAACTCATTTTATGGTCACGGGAGTCCATGGCGCGGACGCAGTCCAGAAAATATAGCATCTGAAATTACCGCTATCAAGGTGGAACGAGGAGCCGGGAATTTCTATTTCACAGACCCAAATTTTTTTGGGCCGGGGCTGAAGGGACAGGAAAGAGCCATGAATATTGCTGCTCTTCTGAAGCCTATGAATATTCTTTTTGGCATTGAGGGAAGAGTCAATGACATCCATGACGAAACCATAGGCAGGCTTGTAGATGCGGGTCTCCGACATATCCTCGTAGGACTTGAGAGCGGAAGGGACGAATCGCTGAAACGAATGAACAAGATGACCACAGTAGACCAGAACGAGCAGGCATTGCGCGTTCTCAGGAGACATGGCATAGAGCCTAATGTGGGGTTCATCATGTTTGAGCCCGATTCCTCCTTGGAAGATATCCGCGCCAATTTCGAATTCCTTAATAGAAACGATCTGCTTACAAATCTTCCCGTTACAGCAAATGTTCTATACCATCACCAGATTGTACTGGAAGGAACCCAAGCTTATCAGATGCTCAAGCGGGAAGGACAGCTCCAACTTCGAGATTCACCGTATGAAGGTAATACCTGCCTGAAGACTCCTGAGGTTGCTGTTCTTGCAAGCATCATGAGGGATGTGACCAATGTGCTTTTCAGACGTATGGATATGATATGGAGTGGTAAAATTGCCGAACCAACAGATGCGCAGAGACGATATGCAGAAATTAATCGGATCCTCGTCGATATTTTCGAGAAATGTTTACGTGAACTTGAAACTGGTGGACAGTTTGATGAGGAGCGCATAGGTATTATGGCTCAGATTGCTGAGCGAGAGATCAATGGTAGCTTAAATGAATTATATGAATCAGGTGCTTGAAATAAGAGATTGATCAAATATCAGTTTGCTGAAAAAGAAAGGAACTATAGTTCAGACGCAATAAGCTTAGTGGGGAATCCCATGAGGAGATAATCTGTCTTCTGGATTTGTCAGTTCTTACTGTCTTAATGCGGTTCTTTCTGATAACAAACAATAAACTGGGGGCCATGAAATAAATGAATCAACGGATCTGAAAAATTGTCTGGAGGTTACGGCGAAGATTCTCATTAGGTGCTTCATCTTGAATTTTGCTTTGATTCTGCTTTAGTTTTTTTCTATCTGATTGGGAGCGATCAGTGGGGATATGAGTTGCATTCAAAGATTTTCGATATCACCAAGCATGAATTTACGTTGATCAATTATTGCTGAATCGCTTTTGCAAAACTGTGCAATTTCATCTTCTTTCTTTTTCCCTATGACACAATCAGGCTGGTACTGAAGCTAAAACAATTGTAGACAATAAGGAAACTGAGGTGACCATTTCCGCAGAGAGCGGGCAAAGAGGATGAACTTCTTCCTGAACCTAACAGCGCCTTGACATGAGCTAATGATGCGAAGTGGAAATGGAATTAGATAGTTTCTTGACTATATACCTAAACGAGCACTTATGCAGTGAGAAAAAGCTTTTATCAGTTTTATGTTTCCTTCATAGATTTATGCTATACTAACTCAGAAATAGATAGCTTTTCTCTATCAGGACAATGCCTTTATGACTGCGTCATTTGTTTCGTTACATGAAGACAATAGGCTTCTTCAGGCCAAATATAACATTACGGCGTGTTTTTACGATATCCTTGACTATCCTTGGGAACGGCAGTACAGGAACTGGAGACCGATTCTCCTGCAAGACGTGCGGGGAGAAGTGTTGGAAGCCGGCGTCGGCAGCGGACGGAATCTAAGATATTACTCTAAGAATGTGAATCTCATCGGGATAGATTTCTGCCTCGAGATGCTTGACATGGCGGTGAAAAGAGGCAAGGCTGCGCTTTGCAATATTGACCTCCGGCAGGAAGATGCAACCATCATGCAATCCATTCCGTCAAATCACTTTGACTGGCTCGTCTCAACATTTTTGTGTTGTGTGATGCCTGATCATCTGCAACCACTCGCAATCAAACAGTTCGAGCGGATACTAAAACCCGGCGGGAAGTTCCGGCTCCTGGAAATGGTTTACTCAAATGACCCGAAATTGAGGAGACGACAAAATTTTTTGACGGGATTCATTGAGAAGGTTTATGGAGCGCGTTTCGACCGTAATACCCTTGCTCACCTGGAAAAATCTGAAAAACTCAGGATTACGAATACCTATTTCATAAAGAAAGACGTTTACCTGGTAATCGAGGGTCAGCGAACAGATTAAATGTAGCGGTCAGTCTCTGTATCAACCTCTTCTGATAAGAATGTTTCCTTTCCTCCATGGTAGTTCATGGTCAACCTCAGGATCACCAGTGCAGACATCATCACCTAATTGACTGGCTCAGTCGTCGTCCTGCCGCAAGAGATTGCCTTTGCATTGACAGCAGGCCTGCCTCCGGAATACGGTCTTTATTCGGCCATTGTGCCGATATCCTTGGTTCTTTCGTAAATCGATAAAAGTTGCAATCCACGCTAACTAATCATTTGTCGGAGTTATCGAGATCATAAAGCCGGTCTAAAGTAGGCATGTAGGTCATGGGTACTTGGGGACAAAATCTATTTTTTTGAAGTGCTGACCTTTTGTTCATCAATTTTCAGTAGTACCAAACACTGAATGCAGTTACCTAATATGCAAAGTGCAAGGAACAGCACTTATCTGCACTCAGATAATGAGTTGCGCAGTACAGGACAAGCTCTTCAAGAGTTTCAGTTTTTAATAAGTATCTTATCAGGTGCACGTAGCATCCTTGCCTGAGAGAAGACTGCTCGCGATTACGGGAAGCAGTCGAAGGTGGCCAATAACGACACCCCCAGCTGTCGTGTTTCGCCACGTATTCTTCCGGCATACCTTGCGCCGCCCCGGTTAAACCGGTTTTTCGAATACTTCCTTGTTTATCAACCCTGTGGCGTCTTTTCTACAAATGCCGCGTTTCTTTCGGAAATAAATGTTACCCTGTTGTGATGGCATGCGATGTACCCCGCCTTCTCCGCAGAGAATTAACCCGAAAAATGCTTTTCAAATAGGCATACCTGTAGAAGCAGGCCTATCGAGGCAATTTCAGAATTATCGATGTTAAAGCTAATGCCGGTGCTGTTTTTTTGGGTCACCTCCTCACTTTTTTTA
>JBKQMP010000169.1:0-5523 GCA_052146665.1 Dissulfurispiraceae bacterium | reverse complement strand
GATGAATTTATTAAATTTAAAAGATAGCCACACACTTTTTTTTCTTCAAAACGAGAACCAAAAATTGCTTTTGATCTCAGGTTCATCATTCGATTTTTCTTTTCTTCTTTATCCATGATTGCCCCTTTCTTTAACACTTCTGGTTTGAATGAAATCATTGTTCATATAGATACAATACGAGCCCTCACTGTCAGCATTATGGCAGGGCGAAGGAAGACTATTTTAGAATTGAGCATGGTCTATTTTATCAAGATGCTTTTTGCTGGCATTGAGGGCTTTATTGATTGCTTAGGCATCCTTTTCGAGGAGACACGACACAGTTAATTTTTTTATTCAAGGGTGGGTGCTAAGTCTTCAGTAAGTGGAGATCGTTCTTTTCTCAAATGAGGGAAGGTTAAGGCGATGTGATCACTCCAAAATTTAAGACATTTGTCACGGCTCATAAATTCCTTGTGACCAGAGTGTACTGCCACCATTATGACAGTTTAGTATAGGAAGGCATAAAAGATTATTTAAGTTTTTTTGCTGCTTTCTGAATGTCGCTTTTGAATAACGCTTTTAGCTCTTTTGGTTTAAGTACTTCAACATCCGGAATCCACCGGTAAATCCAGTACCTGATACCTTCAATTCCATTAACCAGGAACCTGACTTCCAGCTTACCATCCGCCAATTCTTTTGTCTTTTGGCTCTGATGCCATTTCTTTCTGATGATGTACTGCTTTATGTCAGGATCAAATCTCAACACTACTTCGACAGGATCTCCGTCTATAAAGGGTCCAAAAGAGCTTGAGAGTTCTTCAGATGATATTCTTTTCGGTACAAAATACTCATCGAGAACTGTCAGAGACTCGATTCTATCAAGGGAAAATGTCCTGAAATCTTCCCTCAGATAACAATATGCCCTGAGGTGCCAGAGACTTTCCTCATAAAAAAGATAGTAGGGCTCAACTTTTCGGCACGTCTTTTCATCGGCGTATAAGGATTTATAAGTAAGGTCAATTCTTTGAAAGTTTCCTATTGCCTGGTGAATGGCTCTCAGATAAGTTTCCACAGAGGGAGGTATCATTTCCGTGGAAAAAATAATATGTTTGGGAATCTCTGCTTTTTTTACCGCAAGCTTATCTTCGATACTATTTATGCTATTTGCCATTGTTTGACCAAAGCTTTTTAGAAGGTTCTTTGAAAGAGCAAGCGCAAGAGTCTCTTCAAGAGTAAGATTAGGCTTGCCAAGACTGAAATCCTCAAAGAAGACATAGCTCTGTTTTTCACGGTTGTATGTGATCGGAAACCCTGCTACTTGAAGCGTCAGGATATATCGGTAGGCTGTACGCTCACTGACCTCAAGATCGTGAGTTAATGATTGAACGGTAACTTTTTCCCGCTGGTCGAGTTTCTTCAGGATAGAGATTAAAGAATCAAATTTATATGACATGACGTTAGGTTCTTGCTAAACAAAGTATAGCACAATTCACTGCCAGTATCATGGCAGTTTAACCCTGCCATAATGCTGTCAGAGACACATGATATGATGTGAGCAAGAAGGGAGGATATGTGTATGAATCGGAGAAATTTTATTAGATGCCTTATTGGAACAGGGTTAACTTTAAGCCATGCAAATGTCTTGAATGCCTTCGATAATATCTTGGCCGGTAAAGCAATGAGTAAAGAAGGATACATAGACAAGAATGGACAACTAGTGATTAAGCCTCAATTTGACCTTGCCTTTTCATTTTCGGAAGGACTTGCTGAAGTATGGATAAATAATAAGAGGGGGGTTATTGACCGCAGAGGGAATTTTGTTATCAGGCCTCGGTTCGATGATATCATCGGCTTTTTTTCAGAAGGGTTGGCTTTTGTGGAAATAGAGGGAAAGTGCGGCTACATCGACAAGAGCGGAAAAATGGTCATCGATAATAAATATGGTCCCTGTTGCCAAGCCTTTTCTGAAGGACTTGCGGGAGTTAGACTTGACGGCAAATACGGATATATTGATAAACAAGGTGAGTTTGCAATAAATCCACAGTTTGATGAAGCATCACACTTCAAAGAAGGCCTTGCTGCTATATGCATTGAGGGCAAAGCCGGATATATTGATACTACCGGCAGGATTGCTATCGACCTGATATTTGACCATGCCTTTTCATTTTCGGAGGGGTTAGCGTACGTAAGCGTTAATGGTAAAAAAGGTTTTATTAACAAAGCAGGGGAAATGATTATCAAGACTCCTTCTCATGGCTTAGCCTTTTTTTCGGAGGGACTCGCGGAAGTCTTCATCGGAGACAAGTTTGGGTTCATAGATAAAAATGGTGCCATGGTAATTGCCCCGCAATTCGACTGTGTTTGGCCCTTCTCAGAGGGATTTGCAGCTGTTGACGTAAATGGCAAGTCGGGATTCATAAATAAGAATGGCGAGATGGTTATTAAAGCTCAATTTGATGATGCCCATAGTTTTTCAGAGGGTTTAGCGGTAATTGAAATCAAAGGCAAGTATGGTTTTATAGATCACAATGGAGACTTTGTAATCAAACCACAGTTTGAATCAGCATCTTCTTTTTCTGAAAATCTTGCAGTAGTAGCATTATAGGAGACACAACGCAACCAAGCAGTATTGTTTCTATATAAGTCAGTTTTCACAGAGCCCGGAGGTTATAACCCGATGCTGGAGCCCAAAGTTAAAGAAGCGATTTACCGAAAGATAGACGAGTGGGTCCAAGAGGTGTTTTTTAATGGGACTAGTAGAGAATTTATTTATTTAGGCAATATTAAAAAACGTGATCAGATGGTAAGCCCGCTAAAGGGGGTATGTTTCGATGACACAAAACCAAAAGAAACAGATTTTAATTGTTGCTCGTGAGCAGGGCATGAGAGAGAGCTTGACAGGAATCTTAGAAGATGAAGGCTTCAATGTTGTAACAACTTCATCAGGCGAAGAGGCATTGGGTATGCTTAAACAATCTTTGCCTGATCTTGTCCTTCTTGAAAGAAAACTTCCAGCAATAGATGGAGTAGCGATACTCAAAGAGATTAAAGAAATAAAAGCAGGGTTGCCAGTGATAATGCTCATACAAGGTGGGACAGAGGAAGAAATTAAGGACGAGGGGGCATTTTCGTATCTTGAAATACCCATCTCACTGGAAAAATTGCTGTTGACTGTTAAAGAAGCTTTCGACAAAACTTATAATCTTTGATCGAGCGTTCGCCATGCGAACAAAGAGATTTCATAGGAAAACAGATCAGAAGAGTTCAACCATTGCTCGCACTTTTGGCGAAAACGAAGAGCATAGCAACTCTGCTGTAGGAAGTGACATGTCTAACAATTTGGTCACGGGCTTGACATTAGGCTTTCCAAAGCTCGATGAGCTGACGAAGGGCTTCCAGTCCGGAGATCTTATCGTTATAGGCGCAAGGCCTTCAATGGGAAAGACCGCTCTGGCTCTGAACATCGTCAGGCACGTTGCCTTAGAAGTTAGGAAGCCAGTTGCAATCTTCAGTATCGAAATGTCAAAGGATGAGCTTGTCAGGATGATGCTATGCGCAGAGGCGATGGTTGATTACAAAAAAGTGAGAAAAGGCTTCCTTGGAAAAGAAGAAGGAGACAAGATTAAGAGTGCTAAGAAGAGACTTGCTGATGCTCCTATCTTCATCGATGATTCCAGCAGGATCTCCGCTCTTGAGATGATGGCAAAGGCAAAACGCTTTAAGGCAGAAAAGGGAGGTTTAGGTCTCGTCATTGTTGATTATCTTCAGTTGATGAGGAGCGGCGACAGTTTCAAAAGGAGAGAGCAGGAGATATCTGAAATATCCCAATCGCTTAAACGGATTGCGATGGAGTTAAGTGTCCCGGTTATAACCTTGAGCCAAATCAACAAGGCGGTCGAGGAACGAGTGAATAAAAGACCGACGCTTCTCGACCTTAGGCAAGCAGGTTCGACGGAGAAAGTCGCTGACGTCATCATCTTTCTTTACAGAGACGAATACTATAACAGGAGTGACACTTCTAATAAGGGCAAGACGGAGGTGATCGTGGCAAAGCAAAAGAGCGGCCTTACCGATAATCTTCTCCTCACCTTTCTTTCGCAATGCGGGAGGTTTATTCCCTATTCATAGATAGAACTTTTTATAAGTAACAAAGATCAGAAAGGGAAAGGTTAATAATAAGAAAGTAGAGGCGTTGAATCTTGCCTCAACTTTTGATAGTCCGGAAGTTGATTATTATACGATTCCGCAGTACCAGCGACCATACAGGTGGGAAACTGAGCACTATGAAACGCTTTGGGAGGACTTGATCGATGCCTACCACGATTATGTGACAACTAAGAATGAAGGACTGCCTCCTGAGTATTACTTTCTTGGCCCGGGTGTCTTTGTAAAGAATGCTGAAAAGAAGTCATACGACATTATAGATGGGCAACAGCGTGCAACAACGCTTCACATAATGCTTTGGTATTTGTACCGAAGGCTTACAGATGAAACTGAAAAGAAAAGAATACTTAGACTTCTTACTTCGGTGTTAATCGGCATGCAATCACCGCCGGCCATAGAGAACAGTCTCAATGAAATAGGCGGTCGTACTCTAGACTTGCTCTTGCAGTAGCTTTCATGGCTTTAGCCATGCCGTCAACCCACGCATGAGAGCTTTACAAAGCTGAAAAACAATGACCTTTAGGTCCCCTGGCAAGCATTGTGCATGATCAAGTCACTCTTGCTTGATCATTTTATGACCAACTTCTCACAGTTGGGACAGAACAAATCATTATTCCAATCATAATAGAGCCCTGTCTTTCCACAATACGGGCAACAGTTTTTGTTCTCTTCTCCGGCATCTAACATCTCTTTCACTGCCACAGGATCAAAGTCAGTACCGCAGTACCGGCATTTTATGGCTACTAGCTTTATCATCTCAGCACATGCAGGGCATTTTTTCATGCCGTTATCTATCCCCGGGCTACTGTCAGTGGATATCGGTACATTCGTTTCGATATACAGTTTCAATGCCTTTTTTAAGTCAACGTACAAACCAATGGCTGAGGAGTAATATAGAAAAGTGCCCGCAAAACCCAGAAGAATGACTACAATCATAAAGATTATCATTTAGGCGCCTCCTTTCTTCGATGTCCACATCACTGTGGGATCGTTATAGTCCAAGTCGACAATGATGTCGCTGCTACTATTTTTTCGCCTTGTTCGTTTCAACAAGAGTTTGAGCCCCTTATATAATAGATACGTGCCTACAATGCCCCCAATCCCGTAAAAGCGAATAAGCCGGTATGGAGCCAACGCCACCCATCCTATATAGAGAAGCAGAACTGAAAACAAAATCCTAAACACTTTCATTGCCATTGCCCTGCTAATACCGGTCCTTGAGTGTGTTACTTTATGGTCATATGTTTTGATCGTTCTGGGGGCTGTAATGGATGAAAACGCTGGCTCTGCCTCTATCGGATACCTTGTTACTGCCTCATAGTCCATCCCAAAAGGATAAAACTCCCCTTTGACCTTGTTTATCCTCGCCGCTGTGCGCAT
>JBKQMP010000168.1:0-46604 GCA_052146665.1 Dissulfurispiraceae bacterium | reverse complement strand
AAACCCAAAATAATCGTTGATGAATCCGTAATGGTTAGTGGTTTCATGAATACAGGATATCATATTGTCACCTTAATACGCAATTACTTATTGCGCTATGTATAATATAGCATATGTAAGGCTCGTTGCCTCTACAGAAAGCGATTGGAAATTGTATAAATCAGGACCAAACTGGACTTGAGCAAGACCATCTGATAGCTCACGCAAGTATAAAAAAGCCGCGACTCTTGATTGCGGATTCGATGGGCTGTTGTAAAATACTTATAGTAGGTGCGGTCAAAGTGGAATGGAAATGAATAAAGCCTTTTGTCTTGTCCTTGTTGTCATAGTGCTGCTTATTGCAAGCGCCCCGCCCGCTTATGCGAAGGGGCACGGAGGACATGGACATGGAGGACATGGACACGGATCCAGGATGGGGCGGACGGGGTCTATGGTGGTGGGACCCTCCAGCTTATCCGTACTTCTATCCATACTATTATCCTGAATTACCACTTGTTATGCAGGAGCAGCCTCCGATTTCTGTCCAACCAACTCCACAACCAGAGGAACAATATTATTGGTATTTTTAACCGGATTCCGTGACCTACTATCCGTACGTGGGACAGTGTCCCAAGGGATGGCTGAAGGTTGTACCTCCTCAGCCTCCACCTGGCGTCTAACACCGCATCGCTTTGAGCATTCAGTCGTCTGACTCACTTTAAAAGCCGTATTCGCTAGAGACCTAAATGGCCAGTCGACCGATGTCAGCTCGCAACCTGCAACGTGATCAAGATCTCAGTTAGGGAGAGTTTTTAAGCGGGAGTTGTCGGACTTCTCATCACGAAAAAGTTGGCCGCTGAACTACGCACCGACTGACGAAGCTGCCGTGTGTTGATCACTGAATGTCGAACTTGGCAGTGAGTGTTTAAGTGTGTATTACATCCTTTCGATTCTTGCTGTTTCCCTAACCTTCTTGGATCACCACCCTCAATTGCCTGAACCATGAAAAAACCTGCTGAGTGCCAGGTTTGCAGGTCGGTGTCACCGAGAATCAATTCACCTTTATGCAATGAGCTATTACTTGCTTTTCATCCGGCAGTCGGACAGCAATCGGTTCACTCCTCCGTGCTCACAAACCTTAAAAGCAACGGGACACATAGCAGTATCATGAACGTCCCAAAGAACATCCCGCCAACGACCACAATGGCGAGAGGTTTCTGCACCTGACTTCCGATTCCATGAGAAAGAGAGGCCGGCAGGAGGCCCAGCGAGGCGACAATGCCCGCCATGAGAATCGGCCTGAATTTGTCCCTGACAGCTTGCAAGATCGCGTCTTCCTTGTATATGCCCTGCTCGACGAGCTTGATATAATGACTGATAAGGATAGACGCGTTGAGCACCGAGACCCCCGTGATGGAGATAAAGCCAACTATGGACGAGACGTTCATCGATTCACCCGTGACAAGCAGGCTCATGAGTCCCGCGAACACGCAAAAAATGGGGGCGGCCATTACTATGAGAACATTTCTTACAGACTTATAAAGCAAATATAGAGCGGTAAGAATAAGAAATATGGCAATGGGAGTTGAGCCGTAGAATCTCTTAAAGGACTCCTTCATCTCATTGAACATACCGCTCCATTCCATATAATAGCCTTCAGGTAATTTTACTTGTGCAACCTCCCGCTGTGCCTGCTTGACGGTCCCGCCCAAGTCTTTCGAAGTCACCGTGAACTTGACCGGTATGTATCTCCTGAAACCCTCCCGGTAAATGAATGACGCGCCCGTATCATAATGCACGTTGGCAATTCTTGACAGTGGTACAACTCCTCCATTCGGCAGCACGATCGGTATGCTTTTTATCTTATCCGGATCTTTATTGTAGTTGAAAGGAAAATTGACCCTCAGTGAAAAATTTCGTTCTCCTTCGATAATCCTGCTTGCCTCTTTCCCTCCTAGTGCCACAGAAACGGTATCAAGTATATCCTGCATGGTCAAACCAAGGGCAGAGGCGGATTCCCTGTTGACTTCCACCAATATGTTAGGCTGCCCCAATTCCCTCAATATGCCCTCGTCTTCGATGCCCGGCACCTTTTCAAGCCCTGCCTTGACGCCCTTGGCGACCCTGTCGAGTTCCCCCAGGTCATCTCCGAATATCTTTACCGAATTTTCCCCCTTCACCCCCGACATGATTTCTTCGAGATTGTCCTGTATGTATTGCGACACATTGATGTCCGCATTAGGGAAAAGCTTCCTCAACTGCTCTCTTGTGAGGTCTTCAAGCCTCTCCTTGTTGAGCCCCCTCTTCCATTGGTCATAGGATTTCAGGATCACTGTGTATTCTGAATTGAAAGGTCCGTTGGGGTCTGTACCGTCCTCAGGTCTGCCTATCTTGAAGTCAACCGTACGCACCTCTGGAAAGCTGAGGAGCAGATTCTTGGTCCTTATCGCGTTTTCATAAGTCTTGTTCAAAGAGATGGAATAAGGAAAGACGATCCTTATATACATGTTGCCTTCATCCATCTTCGGAAGAAACTGGCTGCTGATGACGAGCGTCCCGATCACGCTGCCAGCAGCGACAAAACCAATCAGGATAACAGCGGCTTTGCTCGGAAACCTCAGTAACCTCTTAATGATGCCCGCATACCTTTCCCTCAGGGTTGTGATAAATGAAAACTCTCTGTCCTCAGACTGCTGCAGAAAAAGCTGCCTGGCGGCCACGAGATATGAAAATGTGAGCAGTAATGTGAAGATTATCGCGTAAAGATAAGTCTTCGCCATCGGAGAAAATATCTGGGCCTCTGCTCCCTTCATCATAAATATAGGAATGAAGGCTATCAGGATGATGGCTACTGAAAAAATAATGGGCTTCGCAACTTCTTCAGAGGCCCTCAATATGGCCCTTAGCCCGGTGCCATGTTTTTTTGAAAGCCTGAAATAGTCTTCCATCAATATCAGGGGGATGTCCACAATGATTCCGAAATCAATTGCCCCTATGGACAAAAGGTTGGCGGATTCTCCGCGTAATGCCATGACCGCCAGCGTTATCATAAGAGAAATGGGTATTACCAGCGCAGTTATTATTGCCGCCCTGACGTTTCCGAGGAATATAAACAAGGCTATGGCCACAAGTAATATACCCGAGGATGCGGTTTCTATGACCTTCTTGACAACTGTCACAATAAGGTCCCAGCTTTCATAGTAGGGCACCACTTTTATTCCTTTGGGCAGTATTCTGTCGTTGAGCTCCTTTATCTTTTGATGGATCGACTTGATCGACGGAATACTGTCCGCGCCTTTTCGAAGGACCACCGTACCCATCACGATATCGTCCCTATTGTTAAGCGCGACAATGCCGGTCCGTGGTACGCTATCGATAGTGACTTGCGCGATATTCCTGACAAGAACCGGTTTCCCGTTCTTATAAGCAACCAGCGCGTTTTCTATGTCTTCAAGCCTTTTGATCAGGCCCATTCCCCGGACCATATAGTACTGATCACCCATCTCCACTACCCTGCCGCCAACATTGAGATTGGCCCGCGATAAAGAATCTGTTACCTGGGATAGGATCAAACCGTATTTAATAAGACTTTCCGGGGATACGGTGACATTGTATGTCTTTATATAACCACCTTCGCTCGGCACATCCTCCACTCCGTCCGCGGTCTTTAAATATCTTGCCACGGTCCAGTCCTGAATCGTCCTGAGTTCCATCAGGTTATCCGAACCGACCATAGAGTATCTCATAACTTCACCGAAGGGATTTGGGATAATGGAAGGCTGTACCTGATCCGGGAGCGTTACCTCAGATAACCTGTTAATTACCTCTTGCTTCGCCTCCCTGTAAGGTGTTCCATAAGAGAATTTGCACTTTATATCCGACAGCCCGTACAGTGATATGGCGTTTATCCTCTCGAGACCCAGCATTCCTGAGAGAGCGATCTCCAGCTGCAGCGTTATCTGCCTCTCCACCTCTTCCGCGGAACGACCTTCATAAATGGACACGATCTCGATAACGGGGGGCGCGGGGTCTGGAAAAGCTTCCACATTGAGATCTTTCACAAAGAAAATGGAAAGCGCGAAGATTGCCGCAACGAGAAGGATAAAAAGCAGACTCTGATCAGATACAAATGTGACCCAATTCTTCATGGCTTCTCCAGGTCTATTGCCGAAAATACTATCTCATCATCATCGTTCAATCCTTCAACAGCCATCATCTTTTCTGAAGTGCTCCCAATCGGCCTGACTGCCGACAATTCGAGCAGGTCACCCTTTTTCTTGTTGACATAGAACTTCCCCTCTTTAAAGATCACCGCCGTTTTCGGCACTACGGGGAGCATTCGCTCTCCCTCTAATATTTTGATCTTTAAAAACATATTTTGTTTGAAAAGGCCCGTACCCCTGATGTCCCTGATGTATGTCTTGACAGTCTTCGAATCCATATCCTCTACATCACTTACGTAGGCAACTGTACCTTTAAAAACAGAATCCGGAAAGACATCGGCATAGAAGGTGACATCCTTGCCTTTATGTATCTTTTGTATGTCTGTGTCGTAAACATTCGCCACAACCACTATCTTATTCGAGTTGGCCAGGATCATAAGCGGCGCGCTCGTATCAAACCGGTCACCGATGTGTGCCTGTATGTCGGCAACGGTTCCCACAATCGGCGCCTTGATTGTAAGGGAGTCCCTAAAACCCTCGCCGGAAACGCCATATATAGCGAGTTTCTTCGTTATGCCTTCCGAAAGAGCCTTCGCCTGCTCATAATTCGCTTCACTGTTCAGAAGATCGTTCTTCGTAACGGCACCGAGCTCGAAGAGCTCTTTGTTGAGCTTGTATAGCTGCTCCGCCTGCCTTAGCTGTGCTTTTGCGGACAGATGACTGGCATATGTGTCACTGACATCGGAACTTCTCAATGCGGCCAGAGGGGTCCCCCTTCCCACCCTGTCACCCACCTTAACAAGGATCTTCTCGACACTGCCCTGCACGGGGGAGATTATTTTCGCCCCTCCTTCAAGATCAGGCTGTACCGTACCGGTGGCCTCGATATACGACTGGACCCTTTGGGCAGTGACCTTATAGGTACGTATATTTTCCTTCACTTCTTTCTTGGCCGAGTCATCCTTGCTGCAGCCCAAAAGCAAGAAGGCAAGCAGGACAATCGCTGTCTTTTTCACTCTATCCCTCCTGTATAAACTTTCAAGAGCGCCCCGTTCAGATTACCCTGCACAAGTGCCTGATTGTATTTGGACATGAATTCCCGGTACGTCTTTTCCGTGTCGAGCAGATCCAGGACAGTAATGCCGCCAAGCGAAAAGGCTTGTTCGCTCCTCGACATAAGATCTTCCACTTCCTGTTTCTTACTCTTATAGGTATCGAATATTTTGGTCGACATCACATAGTTATTGAGAGACAGGCGTATGTCAGAAACGATCTGCCGCTTAATTTTGTCTCTCTGCGTCTCGAGCTGACTGTATTCTGCCTTCCTTCTCGCGATCTCCCCCTGGTTTCTGTTGAAAATAGGCAATGGCACACTGAACCCGAATCCCACGCCTGGCGTGTTCTTTACCCCAATCGTATCGAACTCGACCCCCGCAGTGATATCTGGGATCACCTGCGCCTTTGCCAGCCGTTGATTAAGCTCAGACGCGTGTAATTGCTTTTCGATGGAAAGAAGGTCGTACCTGAATTGTTCGGCGCTCTGGATGAGTTCCTCTTCTGTATAATTCTTGAAATCTTCACGAACTAGAAGGGCCGGCTGCTTGGGCGTTGTACTGCCCAACAGCATGCTGAATTGTTCTACATCGTTTTTAAGTTGAGCTTCAGCCGAGGAAAGAGCGTTTTCGAGATCGATCCTTGCCAGCTTCAGCTTTGTGAAATCAACAAGGGATAAAAAGCCAGCCACGTGTTTTTTCTCCGCTATAGCAAGCGTCTTGTTGAATCGCTCAAGTTCATCGCGCGCGAGCTTCGCGTTGAGAATATCCGCGTTGTTATTGTAGAAGAGTGTGTAAAATCCGACAAGGAGTGTTCTAATCGTATCTTTCTGTGTCAGTTTGGCGGCATCAAGAGTTGCGGATGCGGCATCTGTCCTTAACCCCCTTTTGCCGCCGAGCTCTATCAGCTGCTCTATGCGGGTGACAGTCTGTGTGTTGTCAGTAGCCTTCGGAAAATCCTGCAGGCTGATAAATGTGTAATTGAAGCTCAAGTCGGGATTTGGCAGAAGTCGTGACCCGATGTAATCTCCGTAGCTCTTGTCAATTTCGTATCTGCTGATGAGGATGTCGTAGTTGTTCTTATAAAAATCGCTAAGTGCCTCTGAAAGTCCGATCTCTTCGTCGGCATGCAGGAGACTCACCGTTGTGAGGACGACGGCAGAGATTACAAAGCATTGAACAATTTTCCTCAAATATAAAGTAGCCATCCCTTTTGTTCCTTTCCTTGGCAGATTTTTGTCATGATATAATAATGCAAGATACTTACATGAACCTTACAGCGAGTTATAGATGAGAATTGCGATTGTAGAAGACGATATGATTTTGGCTGACGGCCTGACTTCTTCAATGAAACAGTCAGGGTACGCCGTTGACTGGGTCTCAAATGGCAGCGAGGCCGACGCACTTCTCTCCTCTGGGCTTTACGATCTTCTCATCCTCGATCTCAGCTTGCCAGGTCTAGATGGTTTTCAGGTCCTTGAGCGTCTGCGCAAGCGTAACAGTCAAACCCCTGTTTTGATACTAACCGCCCGGGATACCATGGAGGATCGCGTAAAAGGTCTGGATATGGGGGCCGACGACTACCTGACCAAGCCCTTTGGCTTACCGGAACTGGAGGCGCGCGTGAGGGCGCTCCTGAGACGCGGGCAGTGCGGAGCGGGTGGCTCCATATGCATGGGACCGTTGCAATTCGATCCAATCGGCCTTCGGGTGATGATCAACGACGATACAATTGATCTTTCAGCACGAGAGTTGCACATCCTTGAATTATTGTTGCGCCGCCGGGGCCGTGTAGTCAGCAAGGAACAGCTTAGACAATCGGTCTGCGCAATTGAAGAAGATCTGAGCGACAACGCGATAGAGGTTTATATTCACCGCCTGAGAAAAAAGGTTGAAATAAATGGTATCACCATTAAGACAATACGTGGCCTCGGCTATCTGATGGATGCTGTCGATGAAGAATAAAACCATTTCCCTTCGCCGCGAACTTCTCGTGTATTTGCTACCGCCGACGCTGATATTGCTGCTCCTGAGCGGTGGGGGCACTTATTACCTTGCCTACAGATTTTCCAATATCTCCTTTGATCATTCCCTAGCAGATTCGGCCCGCGATCTTGCGCTTCAGGTAACGGCCACTGATGACAGAATGGCGCTGAATTTGCCTCCTGCCGCTCTGCAGATGTTTACGTCCGATGAGTTCGATACTATTTACTTCAAGGTAACCGATGGAGATAATTTTGTTGCCGGAGAACCAGCCTTCCCCGCTCCCGATACTGAAGGTGGCCCTGGCGGCCCCGCCATAATGCAGACCGGCAGTATAAAAGGCAAGCCTGTGCGAATAGCCTCTCTTTATTATTTGCCAGCTGGCAGCCCCACGGGTCGGCCAGTTCTGGTTCAGGTCGCTGAAACGTTCAACAAACGCAAAATCCTCGCTCGCGATATCGCCGTTGCCATGGCTTTGCCCCAACTGATTATGGTATTTCTTGCCTCATTTATAGTATGGCTTGGAGTCGGAAAAGGTCTTTCGTCGCTGCGGCATTTGCGACAAGAAATCTCTGACCGTACATACAGGGATCTAAGCCCTCTCACGGAGAGCAGTGCTCCGCAGGAAGTGCGACCGCTGATTCACGCGATCAATACACTGATGGAGCGTCTGGGTTATGTCATCGAGGAGCAGCGACGGTTTATCGCCGATGCCGCTCATCAACTGCGCACGCCTCTGTCAGGCCTTAAAATGCAGACTGACATTGCGCTTCGTCAAACCGATCCCGCCGAGTCGTATCAATCGCTTCAACAACTGAGTGCAAGCGTGAATCGCATCATGCACCTTGTCAATCAGATGCTTGCGATGGCGCAGGTTGAACCCGGAGCTAAAAACACGCTGGATTTGCAACCCGTGAACATTCTGGAGTTTGCCAGGGAAATCACCAAGGAATGGGTGCCTCGTGCGCTAGAGAAGAAAATTGATCTTGGCTTCGAGGGTCCCAATGAGGAACTAATGATGCAGGGAGATAAGTTGCGCTTAAAGATGCTTCTCGATAACCTTCTGGACAATGCGATTCGCTATTGTCCTCAAGGAAGCAGCATCACGACAAGGTTGCAAAAAACAGATAATATAATCTTATCTGTTGAAGACGACGGCCCGGGCATCCCTTCGAACGAAAGAGGTTTGGTTGTCCAAAGATTTTATCGTATCTTGGGTCACGGTGTTGAAGGCAGCGGTCTTGGCTTGTCCATCGTGACGGAAATAGCCAACTTACATGCAGCAACCGTCGTTATTGAGGAGCCGAAAAACCACCAGGGTACCATCGTCATGATAATATTTCAGCCCATTTGATTTTATGTAAAGCTTTATTTGCGACATCATATGAGAACAGCTAGGATAGTTGATTTGCTGATTTAACATCAGGACATTTTTCTATAATAAGGATTATAATTTAGCAACTAAGAATGACTGCTCAGGGATCTATGGAAGAGACAAAGGTGTCGAGAAGGTAGGATAATGCTCAAAGTAATGTTCTTGTGCACAGCAAACTCCTGCCGCTCACAGATGGCTGAAGGGCTTGCGAGGGAACTTGGTAAAAACGTTATTGAGCCATTCAGCGCGGGGTTCATGACTGTAGATGTGCAGCCACGGGCGATTGCGGTCATGCAAGAGGTAGGGATTGATATTTCCCATCATAAATCCAAAATAGTAGATGAGCGTCTTATGTGGACAATGGACGTGGTCGTCACTCTGTGCGACAACGCCGCTGAATACTGCCCCTGGACCCCTCCTGGAATAAAGCGCCTGCACTGGCCCATAAAAGACCCCGTGGGAACAATCGGCTCAGAGGAAAAAATCATGAATGAATTCAGGAGGGCCAGAGACGAAATCCGAGAAAAGATCGTCGCTTTTATCAAGGAGCAATTGCGGTAAGCTCGTTATGACGCCGATCAGCGTATAGAGCCGGTCCTTCTCTAATGCGAGTCCACACTCCCTCCTGCGGCCGGCAGTTCCCTCACTTTAGATGAGCAACGCCCTGGCCTTGCAGTTCAGACCTCGAGCCACCATTGGCACAGGATGACCGAACTCATTATTTCTTATTCCACGTCGCTGACCGTAATTCGCTTGTTTTCAGGACTTCCGCTGCGGCTAGTCCGGCGACGACTTCGTTGGGCACAGCTTTTGCTGTCCAGCCTTTGCCACCCTTTGCCCAAGCCGCTAGCTTATCGTGTTGCAAGAAGTAGTGTCCACTTGTAAGAACCCTTTCACCTAGCTAAATAGCCCTCCTTGATGTATACTTATTGTAGATACAACGAAGGAGGTAAAATATGACCACAAAGATTCAACAATGGGGGAATAGTCTGGCTTTGAGAATTCCAAAGGCTTTTGCTGTGGAAGCAAAGCTTCACAAGGGAGCAGTGGTTGATGTTTCGGAAGAAGGCGGGAAAATCATCCTGACGCCCGTTAAGAAAGAGAAAATTACCTTAAAAAGCTTGTTGTCAGGCGTGACAAAGGACAATATCCACAGCGAGATCAGCACCGGTAAAAGGGTTGGGAAAGAGATATGGTGAAGGATAAAAGTTTTATTCCCAAGCGAGGGCATATTGTTTGGTTAGACTTTGATTTGCAGTCCGGACATGAACAGGCTGGAAGAAGGCCTGCCCTTGTAATATCTCCCGCTGCTTACAACGAAAAGATCGATTTAGCCTTATTATGTCCCATAACGAGTCAGTTGAAGGGCTATCCTTTTGAAGTTGCAATCCCGAAGGGGCTGAGCGTATCTGGCGTCATTCTCGCCGACCAGATAAAGACTCTCGATTGGAAAAGCAGGGAAGCGGAGTTTGCTTGCGATGCTCCTCGTGAGGTTGTTAATCTCGTTTTGGAAAAACTGTCTACGCTTTTATCGTGACCCAACAGCGATAGAGGCGAGATAAAATCTCACCAGTCGCAATCCTAATCACTTAAACCTCATCCTAATACCTATCGCTTTGAAAACATTTCACATGACTGACACTCGCCTCACCCAGTGACCGGTTAATACAGATATTGCTGCTAACAACTGTCTCAAGGTGCTTCAATCAGTTAGCCGCAATGTTAGATTTGACATGTCCCCGGCTATGCCTTAACCGGTACAAGACGTAAGCGAGGTATCCCACAATTGCCGCATTGATAACAAACACGGTGACCCTGGGCCACGTCACCACCCGAATAATTCCGAAAACTTCCATGGGGATGTACATCGCCCCTGTCAGGAGCCCGAACCATTCGGCCCACTGCCGCTCATGCCATAAACCATACGCTTCAACAACGCGGACCACCGAGTATAGAAGGGCCGAAAAAGCTAATGCCCACAGGTGCTGATCCGTCTTCCGGACCGCATCAATGAAAATCTCTGGGTAGTGGCTGGCCGGATTGAGGTGGAAGTGACGAACCAACTGCTCGGCAGCGGAGTGGAGGTCTTTGTGAACGAATGCCAGCAATCCGAAGCCGACCAACAGGACAAGCAATCCCTTTGCCGCCTCAAAAATCGCAACGATTCGAAGACCACCCTTTGAATGGTCCCTTCTCTTATGTTTCCTTCTCATTTTCCATTATCTGAAAAAACACTCACGACTGTATCACATTTAATTAAGCGAGATTCTAGAGGAAGAGATCCCACCCGCAGGAAAGTCTTTGTGGGGATTATTTCATGAGGAGTAATAATTTCTCAGTCTCCCTTTGCCTTTCCAACAGGTGCGAGGTAGATGGCAAACTCCTCAGTCCCGTCGACACCCAGGAGGCTGTCGATCAAGACTTGATCGTACGCGGCAACTGCACAGGTGGCCGCATGGATGGCCTCACAGGCAATATAGAGGTTTTGGCAGACATGACCCGCGTCAAGGGCGATGACCTTATGTGCCGCTATGTCGTATCGCCACTCCATCCGATATGGCACAGCAGTCCATAAGAACGTCACAGCGGACTTACCGACGAAATCCTGGCGCAGGGCCGCTTCAGATATCCGGTAGGACAAGTTTGCAGGCTGCGAAACCAGCAGAACCTGATGTTCCACCGGCAGATAACGGTATATCCCCTCTTCAAGCCCGAAAACATTAAAAACACAAAGATAGGTCTCAAGCGCATGGCGGCATCCCGCGGACGGAACGACTCTGAAAGCGTTGCCCGAAGGAGTAACCTTCCGGACCCCCTGGGTAGCCCAGAGCAGAAAGGAAAGCTCTTTGAGAGTAAGCGGAACTGGTTTGAAAACCCGGCGGCTCCTTCTGTGGGCAATTGCGGTAAAAACATCAATGACTGAAATGTCGCGCAGTTTTTCAGCAGGGACGAGATCAACGCATTGAGCTCCTTCCGGTATGGGTTTTTCCAGTGGCGGCGGGGCTATCCCCCTGTTCTGATCGGTATTACTGAAATCAATCTTCTGCCGCACTGTATCCTTCAGAAAGTCCCGGAACCTGTCACGAGACGAGCTATCCATGTTTGATCCTCCTTTTATTTTGATCCATTCCTGTCTTTTACCCTGCCTTCGTGGCAACTTTCCCCATCTCACCCTGATAATGGCATGGCTTCCATGTCCATCCGAGGTCTGCCTGCTATCATATTGTTCCGCCTTTCATTGCCTTTCACTCAGTTGATCGATACTCGCAAGAAGACTTTTCGTCTCATCCGAGAGGTGTCTCAGATTCTCTGCCGTCAGCAGGCTGTGGCGATGTAACATGACCACTTTGAGGCGAATAGTGGAGCGTCGCCAGTCGTCAAAACAGTTGGCAACAATTTCATCAGAATCGAGTAGGTGTCGGTAGAGTTTCTTGTACTTATCGCGTTCTGACATGTCTGCAGATCTAAGAATTTCCATTGCCTCGCGATTGATCCTTTCACACAAGGACAAGAGCAGTTGTGATTGAACACTCTTGAGATATTGCCAGTCTCTTTCAGAAGCCGCTGTTTTCATATATTTACCGTTACATTTGGGAAAGTTCCCTTGTCCGAATAATTATACCATGCTGCAGGGCGCAGAGGGCATATTCCATATTCGGGCCGCCCATTCCGACTCCGGCCGCTGTTGACAGGCCTTGTTGAGACCATCTCAATCCGCAACATGCGGGAAGATGTACTTCCTCTTCCTAAAAGATGAAGTACAGAAAATCACGGACAACAGACAAATAGAGCGAGGCTTCTACTGGAACTCCGCATGCTTGGAGGGATCTTACAAGTGCAAGATATCAGGGTAGACTCCGCCGCGAACAGAATGAAATTGACATCCTCTGCAGACCTGCTATAATTAAAACCAAGAGCGGAGGATCGGCATCAAGTATTGAAGGACTATGGACACAGCAAAGTTAAGAAAAAATGACTTCCCTTTATTTTTAGGCAAACTGAACTCTTCCCACAGAGTTATCGGGCCGAGGATTGAACAGGATGTCATCATCCTTGATGAAATACAGTTCAGTGACATCCCCGCTGGTATGGAGGATCACCACAAGGAGGGGGGCTACAGGCTCCTTAGAGGGGACCGGCATGAATTATTCTCATTCTCCGTGGGCCCTGATTCATTCAAAAGATTTCTGCATCCCCCCCTCAATGAAGTCCATTCATTCAAGAGATCAGGAAAGGGCGTAACCGTAGCGCCGCTGATAAAAGAAGAAAGACCGCTCGCATTCCTCGAAATGAGGGCGTGTGACCTGTCCGCGCTACAATTATATGACCGGATATTTCTGCAGGGGCCCGTCCAAGATCCCGACTATGCTTCATTGAGAAAGACTTCTCTGGTAGTTGCCGTTAATTGTCTATACCCAAACGCGAATTGTTTCTGTGACTCGATGGGTACCGGCCCGGAGGTCAAAGAGGGGTTTGATATAGCCATTACTGAGCTTAGCAATTCCTTCCTCCTGGAAATAAGGACAGGCTCGGGTCAGATGGTGCTGGATGGACTACCCACAGAAGACGCGACCGACAGCGACATGAACGAGAAGCGAATGAGGATCGACAACTGCAGGAGGATGATTAAAAAAAAATTAAAGAGCGACGACCTGCCATGGCTGCTTCGAAGGAACCCAGACCATCCGCGCTGGGCTGCCATCGCGAAGCGGGACCTTGAATGCGGAAACTGCACTCAGGTCTGTCCTACCTGCTTTTGCAGCTCCACCTACGATGCCTTGCGTCTGTCAAGCTTCTCAAGAAAGGCTCGGGACATATCCGGGGTCAGAGTGAGAAAATGGGACTCATGTTTTTCAAGAAATTTTGCGCGGGTTCATGGAGGCAATTTCAGGCCTTCACGGCGGGCCCGGTACAGACAGTGGATTTCGCACAAGTTCGCGTATACCCTAGAACAGTTTGGCATAACGGGGTGCGTAGGCTGCGGGAGGTGCATCACATGGTGTCCCGCCGGCATAGATGTCACCCGCGAACTTGAGGACTTGAGAAATGTACAGTAATTTCACGCCCTTCGAGACGACGTTAAGGTGGATCAAGAAAGAGACCAGGGATACCGCTACCTACGCCTTGAGGATAAAGAGTGGTGAAATCCGCAAATCATACCGGTTCAGCCCGGGACAGTTTAACATGCTCTATATTCCAGGGATCGGTGAGGCACCGATATCCATAAGCTCCTCACCCGCCGATCATGACCTCCTGCACACCGTCCGGATCGCGGGAGACGTCACCACATCTCTGTCAAGACTCACCGCAGGCAGCGTGATAGGGATGAGGGGACCGTTCGGGAAGGGTTGGCCCCTCGAGGAACTGGGTGACAGCGACCTGATGATAATCGCCGGTGGGCTGGGCATTGCGCCTCTAAGGTCCGTGATAAGACACGTGATGAAAAGCCATGCTGAGAAGCGGTCGCGAAGGGATGCGACTCCCAAGAGGGCGATACTTTATGGTGCGAAGACGCCTAAGGACATCGTTTTCCGGGATGAGTTCCCCAGGTACAGGGATGTCTTTCAAGTTCTGCTCACCGTTGATAAAGCTGACCCGGAAGAGTACTGGAAAGGCGATGTGGGCCTTGTCACAGGGCTCTTCAACAAGATTTCATTTCATCCGCTGCAAACCGTCGTCTTTCTGTGCGGCCCCGAAATAATGATGCAGACGACAGTAAGAGAGCTCATTCTGAGGGGAGTGCCCGCAGAGAAGATATTTCTCTCCTTGGAAAGAAATATGAACTGCGGGATGGGGATCTGTGGTCACTGTTTCTTTGGACCAAAATTTGTGTGCAAAGATGGTCCGGTATTCAAGTTTGCGGACATAGATGAGCTCATGGGCATAAAAGAGATTTAACGTGAAGAGACCGAGAATCGGCATATTTAAATTAACATCCTGTGATGGTTGCCAGCTCTCCCTCCTCAACATGGAGGATGAACTCCTTAACCTCATAGAACTCTTCGATGTCGCCTATTTCCGTGAAGCCTCAGACAAACCGCTCAGGGGGCACTTTGACATCATTGTCGTGGAGGGCTCCATATCAACCGAATGGCAGATAGAGGAGCTTGTCTCTATCCGTGAAAAATCAAGGTTTTTGGTGACCATAGGGGCGTGTGCCACGGCCGGGGGCCTTCAGGCACTGAGGAACTGGACAACTCTGGAGACCTTTAAGAAATATGTCTATCCATCCCCTGACATGATCAAGGCGCTCTCCATCTCGACTCCGGTAAGCGATCATGTGCATGTGGACTATGAACTATGGGGATGCCCGGTAAATAAAGATGCGCTGTCTGAAGTGCTCTCCGCTTTTCTCATTGATAAGAGGCCGGGAATACCTGTACAGAGTCTCTGCATTGAGTGCAAGGCAAGAGGAATTCCCTGCCTCCTTGTCTCAAGGGCAGAACCATGCCTGGGTCCGGCGACCAGGTCTGGATGCGGTGCCCTTTGCCCAGCCTTCGCAAGGCCCTGCTATGGATGTTTTGGTCCGAAGGAAGGTGCAAACATAGAATCTCTTCTGCAGCTGTTTCAGAAGAACGGATTAACACAGAGCGAGTGTGTATTGCTATTGGACAAGATGAACACGCTCGCATACAGGCAGGCGCGTGTTGAGGAGCAATGACATACGGTGAAAAATCCTGCACAGAGTTGCCATGACTAAGCTTATCAACATTGATTATCTTTCGAGGGTAGAAGGAGAAAGCGGGGTCACTGTCCAGTTAGAGGATGGAAAGATAACAAAACTGCGCGTGAATATACCTGAGGCGCCGAGGTTTTTTGAGGCTTTCCTCAGAGGAAGGCCTTATGCGGACGTAGTGGATTTCACCGCAAGGATCTGCGGCATATGCCCCGTGGCGTACCAGATGAGCTCGGTCCACGCGATTGAGAAGATCTTTGAAGTCGAAGTGGGACAACCCGTAAAAGAATTACGAAGGCTCTTGTATTGTGGCGAGTGGATAGAAAGCCATGCACTTCACGTCTATCTGCTACAGGGTCCTGACTTTTACGGAATCGGCAGCGCATGGTCAAGCAAGGAGTACCTGCCGATCGCGAAGCAGGGCTTGAATTTTAAGCGGCTTGGCAATCAGATTATGACCATTATCGGCGGAAGACCAATACATCCTGTATCTGTGAAAGTCGGAGGATTTCACAAGGTGCCCGCCAAAGCGTCTCTCATGTCTATGCTACCTGAGCTTCAAAGGGCCTATGAGCATTCCCTTAAGGCGATAAGATGGACTGCCGGCCTGCCTTTTAATGGCACTATTTGGGATAACGAATACGTTTCATTGCGAACAGCGGGCGAATATCCGATGAATTACGGTGATGTAGTTTCAAACGCAGGGTTGGATGAGTCACCGCAGGGATTTTTGGACTGCATTCAGGAGTACCAGGTAGGCCACTCCACGGCGCTGCACGCGGGAATAAAGAGAGACGGCTCGCTCGGGCCTTACGTGGTTGGCCCCCTCTCAAGGCTCAATCTGAATCATGACAGACTGCCAGCGGAAATCTTAGAGGTGATCGCAGGTTGCGGGATAGAGCTGCCGCTGAAGGACATTCAAAAAAGCATAATTGCACGCTCCATTGAGCTGTCTTACGCACTTTATGAGGCGATAAGGATTATAAAAAAATATGACGTGCCGGGAAAGCCCGCGGTCAGCGTCAAGCCCAAGTCTGGAGAGGCAACGCATATAACTGAGGCCCCGCGCGGAATGCTAATTCACCGATATGCCCTGGATGAGACGGGGCACGTGAAAAGCTGTACCATCGTCCCTCCCACATCACAAAACCTCGCACATATTGAGAACAGCCTTCACGCTTTCCTGCAAAGCACTATCGATAAGTCAGTTGATTTCCTCAAGAACGAGACCGAAAAGATTGTGAGGAGCTACGACCCGTGTATCTCCTGCTCTACTCATTTAGTTGTCCTGAAATAGCCGCCTGCTTGCTTGTTGGCTTCTGGTCGAGCCTCCGGCCGCTTAGAAGCAATCGCATTGACCGACAAATGGAATTTCTGATATGCTCATCTACGATGAGAAGATTGATGCTACTCATTATCCTGTTGATTACCGTCAGCAGTGCCGAAGCATTCGACGAAAAAGGTCTGCAGCCGCTCTCACCGTTCGGTATTTTTTCGACCTTCAGTGCCGAAAGTCTCAAACAGAATCAGGTCGGGTTTGGGTTTGGCGCGGAAAAGTCTATCGATCCCAATTTCTACCGTCTTCTCTTCCAATTTGCCTACGGCCTGCATGACAGGTTCGAGATCGATATGACCCTGCCCTATGTTTTGGGGTATCAGAATGGCGCTTATGGCATGGAGGACTTCAATCTGGGGATCAAACACCGCATTTTGGACGAGGGAAATTATACGCCTGCGATAGCTTACATGTTGACGGTGTCCGCTCCCAGCGGCAGGGATGAGTTTTCGACCAATGGAAGTGTGGGTGGCGGCCTGATCCTGACCGAAAAAATAGGACCTTTCAAAGCTGACTTGAACGCACTTTATTCCAAACCGCAAGAAGACGGGCTAAAACCTGAGTACTTGTTGAATATGGGCGCCGAGCTGGCCATCACGCATGATTCAAAATTTCTTACTGAGATCGTGGGCAGAAAGAATTACTACAAGCCCACGCTCGACCTGTTGGAATGGAGGGTCGGGTACAGAATAGCGACCACTGACAATATTTTCACAACAATCGGCGCTGGCTTCAACATTAAAGAGAGAGCGCCGGCGCTCAGGCTCATGTTCTCCGTGAGCATCATCCTTCCCAAAGAGAAGAAACCGGTCGAGAAGATTGACGAAGAATAGTTTGTGCTATAATAAACAGCATGTTTGATATAGGAATTTCAGAACTTATCGTAATCTTCGTTGTTGCCCTCCTTGTTGTTGGCCCCAAGAAGCTGCCTGAGCTCGGGAAAAGTCTCGGAAAGGGTCTTGCAGAACTGAAGAAGTCGCTGGATGGGGTCAAGGAACAGATGGATACCGAACTGCATGATATCCAGCGGCCCGCTACCATGGACAATTCTACTGAAAAACCCACCGATGGACAGGAAAGAAAGGCTCCGTATGAGACTGCACTTCCAGCCACTGAGGAGCCGCACGAGGCAGACAAGACCAGCGTCGCAAAAAATGAGCATGACGCAAACTCCGCAGCGCTAAAAGATACACAGAAAAAAGATACAACAGAAGACCTGACGGGGTGAGGTCATGGAAGATGCAAAGATGCCCCTGACAGAGCACCTCGGTGAACTCAGAAAAAGAATAATCATCTCATTAATAACGCTGTTTGTCGCCTTTCTCATCGCCTTCAATTACTCAGAAGACATCTTCAGATTTATCATGTTCCCGCTCAAGTATGATCTGGACTTTTCAGTCACCAAAAGATATATCGAATTCGTTCCAAAGGACAAGCTCCAGAGCACGAAGCTCGTATTTCTGGCCCCCGCTGAAGCCTTCTGGATGAACATGAAGGTGGCCCTCGTAGTGGGGCTATTACTGTCATTGCCTATTCTGTTCCTGCAACTATGGAAATTTGTCTCGCCCGGACTCCACCAGAAAGAGAAGAAGTATATAGTGCCATTTATTGTTGTGACAACGAGCCTCTTTCTGGCCGGTGCCGCCTTCTGCTTTTTCATTGTCCTACCTTTTGCGATGGCATTCCTGCTGACCTACAAGGTTGGTGATTTCTTGATGCCAATGCTCTCTGTGGGACAGTATGTTGATTTTTGTCTCAAATTCATACTGGCTTTTGGCATAATCTTTGAAACTCCGGTGGTGATCATCTTCCTCACGAAAATCGGGATTGTTACCCCTAAGACCCTCGCAAAGAACAGGAAATATGCCATCCTGATAGCCTTCGTTATTGCTGCGATTCTTACCCCGACACCGGACGCCTTTAATCAGACCCTGATGGCTGTCCCCATAATACTGCTCTATGAGCTGGGGATATGGTTGTCACCACTCTTTGCGAAGAAAACAACACCATTGTCTGAGGGTCAATAGCTGGCGGGCAAGGGAGGGCAATGGAAGGAACAAGATATAAAGGGCTCAAGGCCATTACCTTTGACATAGCAGAAGGGTACCTTGCCGTGAACCCACTTTTTCTGAAGTCATTTAATGAAGAGGCCCTCAAATCATTGTACAATGCGATTGAACGTAAACAAACTGAGATCCGTATCGCGCCTTTTCCATATAACGAGCCCGTTCTAATACGGAAAAGGAACCTGCGGTTACAACGTCTCTACTCGGCGCTGGTAGTGATAAAAAATCTGGCCCGTGAAAAAAACTATTCGGCCTTCTAAATCAGCGGAGGAAAGTTGAAACTAGCTATCATTGGACTCTCCAACTCCGGCAAGACGACGGTCTTCAATGCCCTTGCCAGACAGAACCTTGATACGACTCTCTACCCCACTGTCAGTGGTGAACCACATTTTGGCGTCGTCAAGGTGCCCGACAGCAGGGTTGACATCCTCGCCAAAATCTACAAACCGAAGAAAATCGCATATGCCACTGTTGAATACATAGATTACATCGGCATCACAAAGGGAGATGCCGAACAGAACAGAAAGGTCTTTGACCTGATAAAAGATGTCGACGCGATCGTGCACGTAGTGAGGGTCTTTGAGGATGACAGGGTGTCTCATCCCCTAGAAGGCATTGATCCCCTGCGGGACATTCAAACAGTGGAACTCGAGCTCATTTTTGGAGACCTCGAATTCATTGAAAAAAGACTGCTGAGGATGGAAGAGGCCTCAAAAAAGGGCAAGAAGCAGAACGAAGCTGAGAGGAAGCTCCTCTTGAAATGCAAAGACGCCCTTGAAAAGGAAATCCCGTTGAGAGATATCCACTTTGATGAAGAGGAGAACAAGGCGATGAAGCCGCTCCAGTTTATCTCGACAAAGCCTGAAGTGGTAGCGCTCAATATTGGGGAGAAGGACTTGAATTCAGAGAAGATTTCGATAATTCAACGCAGCTGCGAGAGTCATTTTATCACTGGCGGAAAATCCAAAGCGACCAGGATGACAACTCTGTGTGGGACCATCGAGAAGGAGATCGCGCAATTGCCGACTGAAGAAGCAAAGGAATTTCTGGATGACCTCAGGATAGACCAACCCGCGCTGAATAAGTTGATTCATCTGAGCTATGATCTTTTGGGGCTCGTATCATTCCTTACCGTTGGTGAAGATGAGGTTAGGGCATGGACCATTGCGCTGGGGACCAGCGCGCAGGCGGCCGCCGGCAAGGTGCACTCAGATATTGAGAGGGGATTCATCAGGGCCGAGGTGGTCAGCTATGATGATTTCATTGCAGCCGGGGGTATGACCGCGGCAAAGGACAAAGGGCTTGTCCGGCTGGAAGGGAAGACTTATACGGTTAAAGACGGCGATATCATTAATTTCAGGTTCAATGTGTGATGCCTCAGGAGCGCGCATTTTCCTTGGCTGGCTGTTGACGTCCTCCGCCCTAAAGAGCCCTGTCTCAAGAACATAGATACGTGAGCATATCTCAGACCATACTGTTTTAGCATACTGTTACCAGACATGGAAACCAAAGAGATACTATATCAGACCCTTACATTTGTTATTGTTGTTCTGTTCTTCGACTTCTTGGAGCGTCGGCGTCCAGGCCATACAGTGCGTCGGCGCCGGTATCTGTCCCTGAACCTTTTGGCGCTATTCGTAGTCATCTTTGGGGGCGAGTTGTGGAAGCCTCTCATTTTAAAGGGACTGGCCGCACTCTCACTTGGCGGAGCCCTCAGCCTCGACAGGCACTTCAGGATACCAGGCGCGGTGAAGATACTCACGGGACTCACCATTGCTGACTTCTGCCTTTATTGGATTCACAGGGCCATGCACCGACCCTTCCTTTGGAGAACCCACACTTTCCACCATTCTATAGAAGAGCTGTGGTGGCTGTCAGGGTCAAGGACAAGCCTGACACACCTGTTTCTCTTCGCCCTGCCCCAGACATTTCTCTCCCACGAAGTACTTTCGCTTGATCCATGGCAGGTTGGAGTCGCACTGTCCTTTGGGGTGGTGGTCAACATCTGGATACACACAAACCTTTATGTGAACATAGGGCCTCTGGCATGGTTGCTTATTACCCCTAACTACCATAGGATTCACCACGGGGCTCACGGCCTTTCCAATAAGAACCTGGCCTTCATATTTACTATTTGGGACAGAATGTTCGGAACTTATGTTGACCCGCAGTCAGTGGAAAGGGACTTTTCCCTCGGCTTTGTTTCCACGAAGAATCGCCTACTTCGCATGATTGTGGGTCTTTGATCCCCTGTCCGGTGGCCGGTTTCATAGAAACTGCCCAAGGGAAAAGTTCTGACTGACCCCACATTAGAAGTGCCTGCCTCACGCTGTCCGCATAGATAGAGTATAATGTGAGTAGTGACAATAGGTGTAATGGATATCCTAAGGGGGTCGCCGGGTGGTCTCTTTCCAGATATCCTGTCGAGTCTTCTGCCAGAGGTCTCATGGAGATGGCGGACTGTAATATAAAGAATCTAGGTGAACAGGAGCCAGTTTAACGCCGATGAATCAGGTTGAGGCATTCAAGGTACGCGTGGCAAGATCGTATCGTGCAGCGCGAGGGCGGGCTTGTACGAAAGTGGCCGGGAGCACCGGAAATAATGAGATCATCATACTAAAAAAGCTGACTAACAGGAGGAAGACATGAAAAAGGTAATAGGCCAAAAATCCCTGAGCTTCATCTGTCTCGTGATTGTTATCCTGCTTTCCGGGGGGTCCGTTTTGACATTAACTTCCCGGTCTGAAGCGGCCAGCTCAAGCGAGGCGCAAGGCATAGTCGATAATGCCCGTGTCACGTTTGAGAGTTTCCTGCACGACTCCAATATGGGCTGGTTCCACCAGCACCTCAGAGAGGTGAAGGGCTTGCTGATCATCCCCCAGATGCTCAAGGCAGGCTTTTTCATTGGCGGCTCAGGAGGAACAGGTGTTCTGGTCGTAAGGAACCACAGAACGGGTGACTGGAGTCAGCCCGCCTTTTACACGATCGGCTCAGTGAGTTTCGGGGCCCAGATTGGCGGTGAAGCTGCGGAGGTGATCATGATGGTCATGACGAACAAGGCTATTGACTCTCTGCTCGCCTCTTCGGTAAAACTCGGCGGGGACACTTCCATCAGCGTCGGACCGGTAGGTATAGGAGCGAAAGAAAATATAACGGCCGATTTCGTCTCCTTTGCAAAATCAAAGGGGCTGTACGCGGGTCTCTCCCTGGAGGGTGCCGTTGTAGATGTCAGGGACAGCCTTAACAGCGCATATTATAACACGGATGTCAGACCAACGGACATTATCATAACGAAAGACGTTTCCAACTCAGGCTCCGCTGCGCTTCGCGCGGCATTGAGGAGAGCGGTGAGATAGGGGGAAATAACTATAGGTGAACCTCTTCATCCTACCGGATGAGGAGGTTCACCTATACGCAGGCGTGTCAGGCGAGTCCCCGCTACACTTAATCCACCAGTTTATTCTGTAACGCGTAGCGTGTCAAGGCGGCATTATTAGTCATCCTCATTTTCTCCAGGATGCGGGAGCGGTAGGTGCTAATCGTCTTTACGCTCAATGAGAGCACTTCGGAGATATCCTTCACTGTCTTTCCCGATGCGATCATGCACATCACCTGATACTCCCGGTCTGACAGACCCTCATGAAGCGCCTTTTCCAAGGAGGCGTCCAAGTCAACGGCCAATTTCTCCGCAAGCGAAGGACTGATATATTTTTTGCCCTGCGATATCTTCTGCACAGCCGCCATCAACTCACCAGGGGCGCTGTCTTTAGTAAGATATCCCGACGCGCCCGCCTTCAACACCCTCACCGCGTATTGCTCCTCCGGGTACATGCTCAATATCAGCACGGGCAGCTTTGGCCTATGGCTCCTCAATTCCTTCAAAACATCCAGCCCGCTCCTTCCAGGCATTGCAATGTCCAAGATGACCAAATCGTAGTCGTCATTCCATACCTTATCGAGGACTTCCTGCTCATTGCTCGCCTCGTCAATCATGACCCCCTTCAGGTTCTCATGAAGAATGTGTTTTAGCCCTCTGCGAACAATAGTATGGTCATCTGCGAGGAGAATTTTCTTCACCAGGGACCTCCTTCTTATAATGGGGAAAACATCACTGTTATTGCACGCGTTACTTGCAAAATGGGAGATGGCCTCTTCTGGACAATAAGCCCCGCCGGAGGCCACCGTCTAGGACCTGACGTTCTGATTATCATCTTACCTTGAGGCACGCCAGATCTTTGCGGTAGCATATCTTTCGCGCACACGCTGAGATTATATCAAATCTAAAGCTAAATGCCATCTTTTTTTTATTGTCAGGGACTTTGCCCTCCTTTTGGTAATTCGTCAGGGAGACGTGAGAAGAAAAAAATTAGTGTAGTATAATGATAACTATGTGGAACGTAAGGATGAGGGCTTCCAAGGAGATCGTGCCCCAAACAGTCAACGACAGCCGGAGGAAAAAAAGACACGAACTGCATATCTCGGGCGCCGAGGGGATTTATGACTGCCCGGCAATAACATCAAAGCTTTCAGAATACTTCACCAGGGCGCTGCATCATCCAAGGGGCAGGCCCGACAAGATCGTCATTACCATTGAACAGATTAAAGAGCAGATACTGAGAGTTCCCCTCCTGCCCCTGGCAACCACTGAGTGCGGCTCACCGGCTCAAGCCAGGGAAATGCTGCTTAGCGCCCTGCTAACTGTCGGAATCACGCGGAAGGCCGTCAATAATTGTCTCAAAATCATTTCCTCCGCCGATGCCAGACGCGGCGCCTCGCTGATCTCCATGAAATCGGGCCGACGCTTGGAACCCGACAGGCAGCGCGGAGTAAGGGTATCGAGAATGGGGATCGAAAAAACCTCTGAGAGGCGACTGGGCAGGAGGCTTTCAGCGTTAAACATCAATACCTCAACAGTCAAAGAAGCGCTGATTCTCGCTTCAAAGGTTGCCTTCTATCCAGATATTATTGCCGAAGTCTGTATTTCCGACGACCCTGATTACACGACCGGCTATCTCGCGGGGAGGCAATTCGGTTACCGGAGGATACCGAACATCAAAGTGCCCGGGGACATGCACGGCGGAAGGGTCTTCTTCATAAAGGACACCACAAATATCAAGGCACTGATAGGTTACCTGGAAAAACAGCCGGTCATGGCTTTTTTTAGCTGGAGTCAGCCGTGATAGATAATATCCTCTTAATCGGCAATCCCGTGGCAGGTCGAAACGCGCTTAGAAAGATTGAAAGGGCCGAAAAGATCATTCGGGAAAGGGGATTCGGGATCAAGGTGCTCTTGACTGCCCGGCAAGGGGATGCTGAACGCCTTGCACGAGATGCCGCAAACAAACCCTATAAAGTGGTAATCGCCGCGGGCGGAGACGGCACTTACAATGAGGTCGCCAATGGCCTCGCGTGTTCAACTACCCCAATGGCGATTCTCCCTCTGGGCACGACCTCTGTCCTCGCTCATGAATTGCAGATGTCGCATGACTTAAAGAGCTCTGTCGATATTGCCCTCACGGGCGCCGTCCAAAGCATACACCTTGGCAGAATAACATTAACCGGCCAAAGCGCATTGGAGGAGGCGCAGAAAAAAGACCCCGAGGCCCTTTCACATGAGGATCATTCCTCCTCAATCACCTCCCGTTACTTCCTGCTAATGGCAGGCATCGGTTTCGACGGCGAAACCGTGCTGAGGACCAGCGAATGGCTAAAGAGATACGCTGGCAAAGGCGCGTATATTCTGAGTGGCCTTAAGACATTTTTATCTTATGATCCCTCGCTGATCAGCATTGAAGCTGATTTAGGCACAGGCTCAGGAGCCCCGGGCCTGGCTGCGGAGCCGCTCCCTTCGTCGCAAAAAGTGGCCGGCTACTTCGCGGTCGTTGGGAAGGCATCATGCTATGGCGGGGAATATCAGATCACACCGGGTGCCAGGCTAAACCTCCCTTACTTTTACGTGTTCGTCACACATAAGAAGGGCAGATGGAACTTCTTGCGATACGCGGGCGGGGTATTTATGGCAACCCATGTAAGGTTCAGAGATGTGAGTTATTTTCAGGCAACGTCGGTAACTCTGAAAGGACGCGCGCATGTGCAGATCGACGGTGACTACTTCGGCACCACCCCTGCCAGGATCGAGATTGTGACTGATGCCTTGAAAATAATGGTAAGCGGCAGTCCCCGCTAACGTTGCCTGTCAACAGGCTGGGAGGTCAAACAGTTCTGTATTGCGCTCAACCTTGACCTCAGCTCAGCCTGATCATTGTGGAGGTAATGCCCTGCTCGGTATAAAATGCCGACATGATCACATAGGGAAAACTTTCTGGATGAACTCCAGTTTGAGATTGGCGCATCTCTCTTCCTTAAGGAGCCTCTCCCAGTTTTTGTCTACCTCTTCCTGTGCCCTCTTGAGGAGCCACTCATTTTCATGCGCCAGCAGTTGTTTGAACCTTCCCTGTGGTCTAAAAAAATCTATAAGGGGCTTCTTCACCTTTGGTTTATAATTGACCCTGAGTATGCCATCGTCCACTTCATAGAGTGGCCAGTAACAGGTATCCACCGCCAGCCTGCTCAACTGGATAGCATCATCTGTCCTTGACCTCCAGCCACGATTGCAGGGTGCGATCACGTTGATAAACTTCGGTCCGTGTATGCTGAGGGCCTTTCTTACCCTCTTCACAAAGTCCACCCAGTGGCTTGGCGAAGCCTGCGCGACATACGGCACCCCATGAGCGGCTATTATTCTTGTAAGGTCCTTCCGCTGTTGGAGCTTGCCGGGAGCGACACTCCCCGCCGGACAGGTAGTAGTGTCCGCACCCATCGGAGTGGCGCTTGAACGTTGTATCCCCGTATTCATATAGGCACCATTGTCATAGCAAATGTAGAGCATATCATGCCCGCGCTCCATCGCACCCGAAAGACTCTGCAACCCTATGTCATAGGTACCTCCATCGCCACCAAAAGCGATGAACTTGATCTCCTTCTCAATTTTTTCCTTCTTCTTCAGTGCTTTGTACATCGCCTCAACACCGGAAAGGGTAGCAGCTGCATTTTCAAAAGCATTGTGTATCCATGGAACCTTCCATGCAGTGTATTCAGAAATACATGTCGAAACCTCAAGGCACCCTGTCGCATTTGCAACCACAACGGGATGTTCGGCCGCAAGGAGAGCCATCTTTACCACGATGGGTGCACCGCAACCGGGACACATCCTATGCCCGGAGGTAAATAAGTCTTCCCTTTTTGAAAGTTCTTTTAATGTCAGTGTTGCCATGTCACTCCCTCACGCCGATATATTCTCTAAAGGTTTTCACTTTTCCTGTCTGCATGATTTCCAAAAGCTCATTGAATACTAACTCTCCATGCTCCGGCAGGTAATCCCTCCCTCCAAGTCCATATACCTTATTGATGACGACAGGTCTCTCACTGTATGGATTTAGGCTTGAGACTATTTCCATAAAGAGCGGTCCGTGAGAGCCCCCAAAAGCGTCTGCCCTGTCCATCACACAGATAGCTTTCATGTGCTTCAGCGCTTCGCCCACTTCTTTGTAGGGAAAGGGCCTGAATAATCTTGGCTTCAAAAGACCGGCCTTTATCCCTTTATCCCTGAATTGATCCACCACATCCTTTGATGTCCCCGCCGCGGAACCGAGGATCACCAACCCTATTTCAGCATCCTCAAGTTTATACGCCTCAAAGAGCCCGTAAGCACGGCCCGTAAGCCTTTCATAATGTTTCCCTATGCCAAGGACTACCTCTGGCACTTTCGTCATGACCTCATACTGCGCCCTTCTAACTTCCATGTAGTAGTCGGGAAGGATTAGCGACCCGATGCTGACCGGATGATCAATATCGAGGAGTGAATTAACTTTCGTATATTCACCGATAAAGTCCTGGGCAACATCATCATCCAAGTACTCCACCATCTGCACTGCATGGCTTATCACAAAACCATCCATGCACACCATCACTGGAAGCCTGAGGAACTCATTCTCAGAGATAAGGAAAGCCTGTATTGTATTGTCGTATGCCTCTTGAGCATTCTCTGACCATAACTGTATCCACCCCGTGTCCCTTGCAGCCATCGCATCCGAGTGGTCCAGATGGATATTGATAGGCGCTGATAGGGCTCTGTTGACTACGGGCATCACTATCGGCAGTTGCAAACTAGAAGCGATGAACAGTATTTCATGCATGAGCGCGAGGCCCTGGGACGACGTCGAATTGACGACCCGCCCTCCTGCTGCTGCCGCACCCACACAGGCGCTCATGGAACTGTGTTCGCTTTCCACGAGGATTACCTCTGTCTTGAGCTGTCCATTGGCAACAAAGCTCGTGAATCTCTGCATTATGTCTGTTGCCGGAGTGATTGGATATGCAGCGCACACATCGGGTTCCCCCTGCCTCAAAGCATTGGCAACTGCCTCGTTTCCTGAGACCGCGACAAATTTTGCCATTATTTGCCCTCCTCCTGCATCACGATCGCCTTCTTGCCCTTCTTTCCGGGGCACTCAAGGGCGCAGATGCCGCAACCCTTACAATAATTGTAATCGAACTCTTCCCGCTTCCCGTCCTTTACCTTGACCGCCATGTCAGGGCAATAAAGCCAGCAAAAGAGGCACTGGATACAATTCTCCTCTATAAATATCGGCCTGTATGACCTCCACGCACCCGTCTTAAAACGCAATGCACTGCCGGGTTCTGTGATAATGGCGCCCGGTGCGATGTCCTTCCATCCTTTAAGTTTCATCCTTCAATTACCCCCTGATATCCTCTTGTTGTTGCCTCAAGATTGCCATCTATGATTTTCTGTGAAAACTTCTTGCCAAAGCTCTTTTTAACATCCTTCAGGAGCACGTCAAGAGTCATCGCGCCTGATACCCTGGCAAGGGCACCGACCATCGGGGCATTTGGCATGGGCCTTCCTATGTTTTCCAGAGCTATCTTTGTAGCGTCTAGGACAAACAACGTTTGGCTAGGCTCAAGGTGTAATCTTTCCCTGATCTCCTGCGGTGCTGCTGAAGAGTTTACAAGAAAAGTTGCATTATCAAGGGCTCCCTCTGTAACATTCACCCCGTCAAGCAACGTAGGATCCACTATTACTATGATACCCGGGTGCGATACCGGACAATGCATCCTGATTTCTCTTTCGCTCACTCTATTAAAAGCCCTCAGAGGCGCTCCAGAGCGTTCCGGACCGTATTCGGGAAAAGCCTGCACATGCTTGCCACCGCTCAAACAAGCATCGGCAAATACCTTGACAGCAGTCACAGTCCCCTGCCCGCCCCGGCCGTGCCATCTGATCTCCAAATTTTCCGCCATAGTGACCTCCTGATTACCTGTATCGCTTTAGAGTTATTTAGTATTTTAATCAATGCTTTTATTATTATTCAATAAGGAATTCTAATATACTACGTGAAATATCAAAAAATCTACGCCTATCTCAGTGGGGATTTGAAAGCATCGGCAATTTTCCACTTTGTCTTTTAGAAACGTGTCGGCATATGGATTTTCTCATGGCCCTTGTAGGATAATCATAGAATTTCGATAATTCATCATGGAGGGATGTTGAAATGGTATTGGCGGTAAAATTTGGATGGAGTAGATGGCAGGCCGCGTCGCAACTCTTCGCGATACTCTTCTTTATGCTTGCCGTAACGGTCTGCGATGCCGCAGGCCCCTCAATGTCAAGGGCGGCCGGTAACGATAGTTCCTCAATATTGACCCTTCCTGGAGGGCTCAGGATAGTCACAGACAATAACTATGTTATAAAAATAGCCTCCCGGAACGAGGACATTTCATATAATGATGTTCTTATTGCCAAGTCTAAGTTCCTGCCCAGTGTGAATGCGCTGATCAACCAGACATTCCAAGCATATCAGCCGGGAGTGGTTTTCCAGTCCCTAAATGTTTATGAATCGGACAAGAACTTTCTGAGTTACGGGGTAAACGTCCAGCAGACAATTTATGATTTTGGGGCTATAAGCTCTCTCTATGATGCATCCAAAACCGCCCTTGATGCTACAAGACTTGACATCAGAAGGACAAAGAACCTCGTGGCCCTTGATTTCATCAACAGCTACGTTGACCTCCTCGAAACAGAAAAGATCATAATTGTGTCCATGAAAGAGGTGGATAGCCTGCAGTCACATCTCAATCTGGCCCAGGCCCTTTATCAGGAGGGAGCAATCACGAAAAATGACCTTCTGCAGGCCGACGTAAAACTCTCCGACGGACGGCAGAGGCTCGTGATAGCCAAAAACAGGAGGGCCCTCAGCGCTTCGAGGCTTAACAGCATCCTCACGAGGCCCCTAAAAGAGGAGGTCCGGGTGGCTGACCTCTCAAATGACCTGCCCCCTATGATCGCGCTTGAAAGCGCCTGGCAGAATGCGGAAAGTCAGAGGCTCGAGTTACAGATTATTGACCACCAGCTGACAATAAACGACCTGGAGGAGGCCGCCAAGAAGTCAGAATACTATCCGACCATTTTCGCGCAGGCAGGCTATAACTACACGGAAAATCATTACATCACTCATGAAGATAACTGGACCCTATTGCTCGGACTTAATGTGAACCTGTTCAGCGGAGGGAGCACGAAGGCAGAAGTGACAAAAGCCAGATACCGCAGAGAGCAACTCATCGAACAGAGGAAAAAGATCGCAGATGACATCGAATTCGAGGTGGAAAAATATTACCGCGACATGGAAGACGCGAGAGAACGAATACAGGCCACACAGGACGCCATCAGTCAAGCTGAGGAAAACCTGAGGATTGATAAAACAAGATATCAGGAGGGGGTCGGCACCGCAACTGAGCTACTCGATGCTATTACGCTGCGCAGCACTGCTCAGACTAATTATTACACGGCACTATATGACTTCTGGCGCGCTCATGCAGGGCTCCTGTACGCGATGGGATTAGACTTATCGTCGCAGTATTGATGAAAAGAGCCTTCAAGTTGATCCTTTATTGACCGAGCTATCCTCACGCACTCGCTTTTTGAAGCGTGTCAGTTGCCGTTGAAGGTTTATGATTCTGGGCATCCAGAATCCGTGATTGATATCGACCATGGTTTCTGGATTTAGACCAGCATTGCTCTTAGCCGGGTATGATCTCCAAACGTTTGCAGTGGACCGGTTGGTAGATTGAGAAATCACGTTTATCAAGCGTAAAAATAGTCTTGATTTTCTTGGTCTCTGATATTAAGACAAGGCTTGCATCTGCCAGATCCATCGGTATATCGGCATACTTTTCCATCAACGCCCTTAGACGACCGGAATCAGCTTCTGGAATATCATAAACACTGAGCCCGCCCGCCGAAATAAAGCTCCATAGTTCCTTTTGCCCTTTGCGCCAGTCGCCGAGCAGATAAAACGACTCCGTTAATACCGGCCATGATGTGATAAGCGGGGCTCTTATCTTTTTTAGTGTCGATTTGCAGATTCCATGCAGAGGTTCCGATTCATCGAAGAGGGCTACCATAGGGCCGGTATCTATAATGACCATTTTTTGCGTTTGGCTTCAAGCTGTCGCCTGAGCATTGCTTTAGCGGTCAAGACCCTCTTGCCGTGACCGCTGCCTCCGGCTATGTGCACCGCCTCGTACACCTCCCACGGGGTCTTACGTTCTTCTTCTATGACTCTTATGCAGAATTCCCTGACCGATTTCCTGACAATATCCGACTTTGTCATATGCAAGTAATCAGCCGCCTTCCTCAAAGCGTCTTCGGTCTCTTTATCCAAACGAGTGCTTGTAGGCATCACACACCTCCTGTAGTACAGGATGTAGGACAGATGGTGAGTTTGTCAAGTTTTCTTGTGGTCTTTTGCTCGAGTTGATATCTATCACAGAATCTGGATAGCCATGATTTTTTGATAAAGATTACCTAAAAAGGACCGAGACCCACCTGCCATCTTCTATTTTGGCGTCACACCTCAATCCCTCTTTTTCCATCGCGCGGATCACATCGTCTTCCTGGCCCGCTAACATGCCAGAGGCGATGACAATGCCTGCCTCGTTGAGGCAGGCTGCAATTTCAGGGGCAATGTTGATCAGGATTTCCGACATGAGGTTGCCCGCAATCATATCATAGGTTCCGTGCACATCCAATATGGTGCCTTGTCTGATCTCAACGTTACTGAGCTTGTTGAGGAGGATATTTCTCCGGGCGGCATCGACAGCGAGCGGATCTGTATCAACACCTGTTGCATGACTGAATCCAAATTTTGACGCTGCAATGGCAAGGATGCCTGTTCCGGCACCAACATCAAGAAATCTCCCTCTCTTACCTGTCTTTGAGGTTTTCTCTATGAGCGTGAGGCAAGTCTTCGTCGTTTCATGATGGCCGGTGCCGAAGGCCATCCCGGGGTCAATGATGAGGTTTATCCGAGCGCTACGCTCGGTCTCCCATGGCGGGATGACAGATATCCGTTGTCCCACATCGAGCGGCTGGAATTTCTTCTTCCATGTCTCATTCCAATCCCTTTCAGAAATGAAAACATAATTGAATGAGAACTCGCTGTCAAATCCCGATTCCTGCAGGATAGATTTAAATGCGACAATCCCGCTTGTTATGTTGTTGATTCCCAGGGTGTCGGGAAAATAAGCAATCAGGTGCCCGTCATTTTCGATGATTCCGAGACAGCCCATCGCTGAAAGTCTTCCGATCAGGGCATCCCTTGCTTTATCAGCTATGGTTATGATGATTTCGTAATAGGCCATCTGACAGGGCGTATGCGGGCACGCATGGCTGCCCGTCCACCTCTAACACCGGTATTATCTTTCATTGAACGTCGCAAGTTAGGTAATATACCTCTTAAAGATATAAACATACAAACCATGTCCCTGTAAAACGGTTGCTTAGATGAAACTCAATGTCCTCCTTGTAAACCCATGGATATATGATTTCGCGGCGTATAATTTATGGGCCAGGCCCCTTGGGCTTCTCAAGGTTGCTGAATATCTCAGCTGTTTTGATACAGAACTCTCGTTCATTGATTGCACAGATTCCTTCACCACCAATAAGAACGGATCCGGAAGGTACAGGGAAGAGACCGTCAAAAAGCCTGCGCTTCTAAAAGCCATACCCCGCCTCTATAGGCGTTACGGAATAACCACCGATGACTTTGCTGATAAGCTGAGAAGCTCTCCACTGCCGGACGTCGTATTGATAACGTCAATGATGAGCTACTGGTACCCGGGAGTACAGGAGACGATCGCGATGATCAGGGACAGAATCGGCCAGGCCCCGATCATACTCGGGGGCATATACGCGACCCTATACCAAGAACACGCGTCACGCTGCTCGGGTGCTGACTTCATTTACAAAGGATCCCTGAGCGAGGCGCTTCACATTGCGCTGTACACCTTTGGGTTCAGGTTAAGAAAGAAAAAGGTTCGGGTTCCTTACTACAGACTCAATCTTTATGAGAACTACCCCTTCGCTCCTCTTCTCACATCTGAAGGATGCGCGTTCAGGTGCTCTTATTGTGCCTCGAGCCTCCTCGTGGCCGCTCGCAGCAGACGGTCTCCCGAAGACATCTTGCGAGAAATAGAGGACTTGCACGCCATTGGCGTCCGCGATTACGCGTTTTATGACGATGCCCTGCTGGCAGATGCTGACACTCATATCAAACCCTTGTTCAGAGGCATCATCAAGGCAGCCTACAACATAAGGTTCCATAGCCCCAATGGCCTTCACGCGCGCTTCATCGACCAGGAGCTCGCAGCATTGATGAAAGCTGTTAATTTTCGAACAATTCGGCTGAGCCTTGAAACAGTGGATGAGAAAATGCAGGAAATCACAGGCGCCAAGGTAAATAACGAGGACGTCGAAAGAGCGGTGAGATACCTTAGAGAGCAAGGGTTTTCAGGCCGCGAAGTCGGCGTGTACCTCATGTGCGGGCTTCCGAAGCAGGGTCTTGCGGAAGTGAGGGAAGGAGTCAGGTTTTTGAAAACACTGCGCGTGCGAATAAACCTCACGGAATTCTCCCCTATCAGAGGGACAAAGTGCTGGGATGACATGGTCAGGGATAAGATAATAGATGATGACATTGATCCACTTCTTACCAACAATACCGTCTTTACATACCTCTATTCAGGGTGCGGGTGGGACGAAGTGGAAAACTTGAAGCTCGATGTAAAAGATCATAATGAAACACTGCCGTAGAGACATCATGAAATGATAGCTGCAGGATTTACATCATCTGGCTTCGCATTGCTGATACGCTCCCTAATCACAGGCATGCGTTAACATGCTCTCCGCAACAGGGGCAAATGTATGAACGATGGGCCGGGTTTCCTGCAAGATTTTCACACATTGCATTGTCGATGTCTATCTTTCTAAAATAGCGGGGCATCTTCAAAGTATAAGAGACGAAGAACAGCAAAATCTTGATGCCAAAAGAACCGATAGCCAAATGATAACCAAACAAGCTCTGGAGCAGATCGAGTTCAATAAACTTCTTAGGGTCATCGCCGAATTTTCCCATAGTGAGGCATCCCGGAAGTCCATCCTCGATATTGCTCCCCTGGATAGCAGAGCCGATATTGATCGGCGATTTGGTCAAATTCATGACATGCGGAGACTGTCTGAGGAGGGCACCCCCGTAAAGTTGTCTCAGTTTGCGGATGTGGCCGGCTTGATAGCTAAGGTAATGCCTGAGGGGGCCGTGCTTGAGGCCGTTGAGCTCTCGGAGTTTTTGCCCGTCTTAAGTGTGTTAGCTGAGGTGTCGCTGCAGCTTAAGGACAGAGCGGATCTTGCCTTTCTACGAGAGCTCGCTTCACACCTCACTGGATTTCCCCATATCCTGAAGACGCTGAGAAGATCAATAGCCAGTGACGGTCATATCCTTGATACCGCTTCACCCATGCTTGCAGAATTGAGGGGGAAGGTCCGGAGGCTCGAAGGCAGGATACGGCAAAGACTTGAGGAGATGGTGATTGATAAAGGCCTTTCTGTTTTCTTGCAGGATGACTTTATCACACAGCGGTCAGGCAGGTGGGTCATCCCTGTCAGGATGGATTCCAAGGGGCAGGTGCCTGGAGTCGTTCACGACGTCTCAAAGTCAGGTGAAACCGCATTCATCGAACCCCTTGCTGTCATAAATCTTTCAAACGAACTCGAAAACCTGATCGCTGAGCAGAAGGCCGAGGAGATACGCATTCTGAGGAATATCAGCGCAACAATCAGGAATGAGGCAGACGAGTTTGAGCAAGAATACGGGACTCTTGTCTATCTTGACGTCCTGTATTGTACTTCGGAGCTTGCTGACCGTCTTGAAATGAATATCCCACAGATAAGCACCTCCGGCCTGATAAGTATTTTAAATGCACGACACCCCCTTTTGTCACTCACGCTCAACAAGACAAGTGGCGCTCGCCAAGTGATACCCCTTGATGTTCACCTCGGCGGCGACATTACTGTGATGGTGATAACCGGCTCTAATGCTGGTGGCAAAACCATTGCGATAAAGACAATAGGACTCCTTCTGGTCATGGCATTGTCGGGCATGCCGGTGCCCGCGGATTCGTCCTCAACTTTTCCGCTCGTCGGCAATCTGCTCATTGACATTGGTGATGAACAGTCAATAGAGAACAGCTTGTCAACGTTCTCCGCGCATATATCTCATATTTCAGAGATCCTCAAACAGGCCGATTCGCGCTCCCTTGTCCTCATTGACGAACTCGGGACGGGCACAGACCCTGACGAAGGGGCCGCCCTCGCCTGCGCGGTCCTAAAGGAGATACGGCAGAGCGGATCGCTTGTCTTTTCAACAACGCACCTCACCGATATCAAAGGTTTTGTATATAGGACAGAGGGCATGACCAACGCCTCGATGGAGTTCGATCAAAAAACATTGACCCCGCTGTACCGTCTAAGGATGGGAGAGCCGGGACAGTCCCATGCGCTTGAGGTAGCGAGAAAATACGGGCTGCCTGACAGCATCATCGAATCGGCCAAGGGTCTCCTGGGCGGCATCAAAGTTGAGCTTGACAGCCTTATCGCCGATCTGACGGAAAAGAGGGCCCGGCATGAGAAGGCGCTGTCCGAACTCGAGAGGCAGCATGCAGAGACCGAGCAGAAGAACAGACAATTAGAGGAGATTCTGGCCAATGCGGCAGCTCAAAAAAATGAAATGCTCGCAAAGACTTACAGGGAAGCCCTTGAGATAATCACAGAAACAAAAAGGCAGATGCACGCGCTGCTAGATGAATTGAAGAGGCAGGAGCGTGCCAAGGGGCGTGAAATGATCAAGCAGATTGAGGGCGCGCAGGAATTAATGGCCGCGAAGCTTCGGGAGCACGATGACTATGCGCGCACCCCATCAGTGGATGAAATTATCGAGGGGGATGAGGTATTCGTTAAGTCTCTGGGACATGACGCTCCTGTCATTGAAGTCAACCTGCGAAACCAGCGCGTAAAGGTGCAGGCGCGAGGCATGGAGATTGAAGTGCCTATGTCGGATATTGAATATAAAAGGGGAAAGTCCGCAGATTCAAAAAGAGGCCTTCCGGAGGGCGGGCAGCTGTCTGACGGAGCAGCAGAGAGCCCGGCATCAATTCTGAACCTTGTGGGCTTGAGGGTTGACGAGGCGCTCTCACGTCTTGAGCCCTTTCTCAATCACGCCTCACTGGGAGGGCTGTCTGAAGTGACGGTTATCCATGGAATCGGAAAGGGGCTCCTGCTCAAGGCGGTCAGGGAACACGTGAAGGGACACCCCCTCGTAAAGACTTTCAGGCGCGGAGACCTCTCAGAAGGTGGAAACGGAGTGACTGTCATAGTGATGGGATAAGAGATCGGGCTATTGCTGCTGGATAACCACCATTGACCCTTTTAATATGAGAAGCCCTGCCCTATAAGGATGTCACTGGGCAGGGCTTCTAAATTCCTGTAAAGCCTGGGATGCGAACGCGTAATTTCCCTCAGGCTGAGAATGCTTTAAGTATCACAAGTCCGCAAATCTTCACTCCGTCTATCTCAGCGAAATCTTGACGACCCGGTCGAGCACGTGGATTGTGTCAATGAACCTTACCTGCCTCGACTTCGATGTGAGGACCAACGAATGTGTCCTTGCGCCGCCACCAAAAAAGAGCACGCCGTTGAGGATATCGCCTTTTGTGACACCTGTGGCCACAAAGATCACATTATCACCTGGTGCAAGGTCATCGGTGGTATACACCTTGTCTTCGCTCACATCCATGCCCATGCCTTCTGCCCGCTCCTTTTCCTCGTCGCTCCGCCATCTCATCCTCGCCTGAATCTCACCGCCAAGGCACTTGACGGCTGCTGCCGAGAGAACCCCTTCGGGTGCGCCTCCAATACCCATAAGGGCATGGATTCCCGTTCCTTCCACTACTGCCGCTATCGCCGGTGTGATGTCACCATCACTAATGAGCTTTATGCGTGCGCCGGCTGCCCTGACCTCCTTAATAAGCTCCTCGTGCCGGGGTCTGTCAAGAATCACCACAACAAGGTCATCGACATCTCTGCCCATCGCATTTGCTATTTTTGTGAGATTTTCCTTTACCGAGGCCCTAATGTCTACCATTCCTTTGGCGGCGGGCCTCACGACCAGCTTCTCCATATAGGTATCAGGGCAGTAGAGCAGACCGTTCTTCTCAGCGACTGCCAGCACGGCCAGGGCATTTGGCAGACCAGTCGCGCAAAGATTCGTTCCCTCAAGTGGGTCTACAGCTATGTCCACCTCATATTCACCACCGCATCCCACTTCTTCCCCAATGTAGAGCATTGGCGCCTCATCCCTCTCTCCTTCTCCGATAACCACCCTGCCGTGAATGGGCATAGTGTTGAGGGCCGTCCTCATGGCACTCACTGCGGCCTGGTCAGCGTCCCTCCTGTCACCCTTACCCATGAGCCTCGCAGCCGAGATTGCAGCTGATTCAGTCACCTTGACGATACTGAGCGTAAGATCGAGATCCATAATTATCCTCCTGTCTTGTGATATTCTTGAATTGACTTAATACCCAACGGCTTTTTTAAGAGCCTTCCTATTGCCCTGACCACCGCCCTTGCCCCCGAAATGGTGGTCGTATATGGGATCTTATACTGCAGGGCGCTTCTTCTGATCGAGAGCGAGTCTCTTTGCGCCTGTGTTCCTGTGACGGTATTTATGAGAAAGTGTATCTCCCTGTTCTTGATCAGATCCACCACATGGGGCCTTCCCTCCATCACCTTGTTAATAATTTCGACTCTGATATCGTGCTCTAAAAGATACTTACCCGTACCCCTGGTTGCAACAAGCTCAAAACCCATTGAGGCAAGATCGCGCGCGATCTGGACAGTGGTAGGTTTATCTTTGTCCTTCACACTGATGAAGATCTTACCCGATATTGGTATCGTATTGTGGCTTGCTGTTTGCGCTTTTGCATAGGCAAGCCCGAAATCTTCATCTATGCCCATCACTTCTCCCGTGGACTTCATTTCCGGGCCCAGGATGGTATCAACGCCAACGAATCTGTCAAAGGGAAAGACAGCTTCCTTGACAGCTACGTGTTTTATCACCTTTTCCCCTGTGAGCCCAACCTCCGCCAAGCTCTTTCCGACCATCACCTTCGCAGCCATCCTGGCGTAAGGCACACCCATCGCCTTACTCACATATGGTATCGTCCTGGATGCCCTCGGGTTAACCTCGAGGATAAAAACGTCGTGATCTTTCACCGCAAACTGGACATTCATCAACCCCTTCACGTCCAGTTCCTTCGCCAATGCTTTTGTCTGGCGCTTTATCTCTTCTATAATCTCTATCGGCAGAGAATAGGGAGGGATAGAGCATGCGGAGTCTCCTGAGTGGATCCCCGCCTCCTCTATATGTTCCATCACACCGCCTACGATCACCTGATCACCGTCTGATATCGCGTCAACATCGACTTCTATGGCATCCTCAAGATATCTATCTATGAGGATCGGGTGCTCAGGGGAGGCCTTCACCGCCCGCCTCATATAGTCCTTCAGGGATACGTCATCAAATACAATTTCCATAGCCCTTCCACCCAGCACATAGGATGGCCTTACCATTACCGGATATCCAATGGTCTCAGCCACTATGATAGCCTCTTCTATCGACAAGGCCGTTCCGCTTTCAGGTTGCTTCAATTCGAGCTTATGGAGCAGGTTCTTAAATCTCTTCCTGTTCTCTGCCCTGTCGATGGATTCAGGAGACGTGCCGAGGATATTGACCCCTTCCTTCTCCAGAGGGACAGCGAGTTTCAGAGGCGTCTGGCCCCCGAACTGGACAATCACACCCTCCGGTTTTTCCAGTGCCACAATATGAAGCACATCTTCAATGGTCAATGGCTCAAAATAGAGTCTGTCAGCCGTGTCATAGTCAGTGCTCACGGTTTCAGGGTTGCAGTTGATCATGATAGTCTCGTAACCGAGTTCTTTTAAGGCGAACACCGCCTGGACACAACAGTAGTCGAATTCTATCCCCTGTCCGATTCTGTTCGGACCGGAACCCAGGATCACGACTTTTTTATTCCCGGTGGGGTTAGCCTCGCAATCCCATTGAACTTTGAGGTCAGAGTGTTCGGACGCTAACCTATAGAACGGTTTTTCATAAGTTGAATAAAGGTAAGGCGTATACGCTTCAAACTCTGCGGCACAGGTATCGACAAGTTTATAGACCGGTCTGATACCCATTTCCATTCTTAACTTCCGTATCTCCCGTTCTTGCCCGCCAGTCAAGTGGGCGATACGCTTGTCAGAAAAACCATATTCTTTCGCTGCCCGAAGAAGGTCGGCAGATTCATGGATTCTGAATCCAGTGTCCAGCAATAATTCTTCCCTCTCGATTATCTGCTGGATATTGTAAAGAAACCACGGGTCTATCGAGGTGAGTTCATTGATTTCAGTGATGCTCATCCCCTTTCTGAATGCCTCACCGATGTACCAGAGTCTCTCAGCGTTTGGGATTGTCAATTTCGACTTTATCTCCACCATGTTAATCTCAATCGGTTCAAAACCCCCTAACCCGATCTCAAGGCTTCTCATCGCCTTCTGGAGAGATTCCTTAAATGTCCTTCCAATGGACATAACCTCACCAACAGACTTCATTTGCGTCACCAGCGTGCTATCCGCCTCAGGGAATTTCTCGAAGGTGAACCTGGGGATCTTGGTCACCACATAATCTATCGTCGGCTCAAAAGATGCCGGGGTTTCCCTTGTGATGTCATTTCTGATTTCATCGAGGGTGTACCCTATAGCGAGTTTGGCCGCGATTTTCGCGATCGGGAACCCGGTTGCTTTGCTCGCAAGGGCAGAGCTCCTTGAAACCCGCGGATTCATCTCGATGACGACCATTCTTCCATTTCGGGGGTCCACCGCAAACTGTATATTGGAACCACCGGTATCAACGCCTATCTCTCTTATGACCGCTATCGACGCGTCACGCATCCGCTGGTATTCCTTATCAGTGAGGGTCTGTGCTGGAGCGACGGTAATGGAATCGCCTGTGTGTATGCCCATGGGGTCAAGGTTTTCAATGGAACACACGATCACCACATTATCCATTTTATCCCGCATCACCTCAAGTTCATATTCCTTCCATCCAAGGGCCGATTCCTCCACAAGGACCTGCTGGACAGGACTTATTTTCAGCGCCTTCCTGAGCAGCTCACGGTACTCTTCGATGTTGTAGGCGATACCTCCCCCGGTACCTCCCAGCGTGAACGCAGGCCTGAGTATCACGGGGAATCCTATATAGTCAATTGCTTCCACCCCGTCCGCCACGTTCGTAACTGCCGCGCTCTTGGGCACTTCAAGACCTATGTTGGTCATTGCCTCCTTGAATAAGTCCCTATCTTCAGCCTTCTTTATCGCGTGAAGTTTTGCGCCTATCAATTCAACTCCATATCTTTCCAGGATCCCGGATTCCGCCAGTTCAACCGCAAGGTTCAACGCCGTCTGTCCCCCCATGGTCGGAAGGAGCGCATCAGGTCTCTCTTTTTCAATGATGAGCTCCAGAATCTCTGATGAGAGCGGCTCTATATAGGTGACATCGGCGGTTTCAGGGTCGGTCATGATAGTTGCAGGATTGGAGTTTACAAGCACTATGCTGTATCCCTCTTCGCGAAGGGCCTTGCAAGCCTGCGTCCCTGAATAATCAAACTCGCATGCCTGGCCGATAATTATTGGTCCTGAGCCGATTATGAGAATCTTTCTGATGTCAGTCCTTTTGGGCATCCGCTCCTCATTTTTTACGGTGATTCTATCATATAATACCTCAAAATATACACAAGACAGCTCGGTATAATAGTCAAAGAGTTTGCTACCGCTAGATTTTGCCTCATTGAGCCATTGGTATTTGTTTTTTTGGCTCGCATCCCTGTCTGTTGCATATTTGGCAGAAAAATTTTATGTTAACGGTTATAATGAGAAGAAGAGGTGACGTGTATGGGTAAATTGAAGGTCATATTTCATGTCAATGAAACTGAGCAGTGGAGTACTGCACTGGGAAACATCATCAATCTCCTCAGAGACGTCGGCGAAGGCGCGGCAGACATCGTGGTCCTCGCCAATGGCGCCTCTGTTGCCGCATATGCCTATTCTGAAAAGGTCGACACTATGGAAATGCTCTCAGAAAAGGGCGTACGGTTCGTCGCCTGCAGAAACTCGCTTAAGAAAATGTGCGCTGAGGGAGCTGTCTGCATAAACGAAGAGGCCCTTCCGCCTTTTATCACCATAGTGCCAGCTGGCATCACCGAGATCATCAGGAAACAGCATGAAGGATACGCGTATGTAAAGCCGTGAAAAAACTTGAACGGGTCAAGGCGGGGGAAGGATACAAAAGGGCGTCCCCTCACCTTTACCTGTAGCGATCTAACTTGCCCTTAGGCCGATTCTAGTCCCTCAGCGCTGCCTGGGCTGCAGAGAACCTCGCAATTGGCACCCGGTATGGCGAGCAGCTCACGTAGTCAAGGCCAATCTGGTGGCAGAATTCCACCGATTTTGGCTCCCCTCCGTGCTCCCCGCATATGCCCATCTTAAGACCCTTTTTGACCCGTCTGCCCTTCTCTACAGCCATCCGCATAAGAGCGCCCACACCATCTATATCTATCGTAATAAAGGGATCATCCTTCAGCAGCCCGTTCTCCACATAAAACGGCAGGAACCTTCCCGCATCGTCGCGTGACAGGCCATAAGTTGTCTGGGTGAGGTCATTCGTACCGAATGAATAAAAATCAGCCAGTGTCGCAATCTCGTCAGAGGTCACACAGGCGCGTGGCAGTTCGATCATGGTGCCAACCGTATAATGGACTTTGACCTTATATTCCTTTTGGACCGCCTCGGCAACAGCAACAGTAAGGTTCCTTGTCAGTTCAAGCTCCTTGATGTGTCCAACGAGAGGTATCATAATCTCAGGGATAACCTTTACCTTTTTCTTCGCAAGTTCGCAGGCAGCCTCCATAATGGCCTGCACCTGCATCTCATAGATCTCAGGATAGGTCACGCCGAGCCTGCAGCCCCGGTGTCCAAGCATGGGATTGAACTCGTGCAGGGACTTGTTCTTGGCATTGAGCAGCGCAAAGGGCACGCCCATATCCCTTGATAGATCCATCAGCTCCTCATCGGTATGAGGCAGAAACTCATGGAGCGGCGGGTCAAGGAGTCTTATCGTCACAGGTAGGCCGTGCATCACTTCAAATATCCCGATGAAATCTCCTTTTTGCATGGGTAACAACTTTGCGAGGGCGCTTTTTCTTCCCTCTACGGTATCAGAAAGGATCATCTCTCTCACAGCTTTTATCCTGCCTGCTTCAAAGAACATATGTTCCGTCCGGCAAAGGCCTATTCCGTCGGCACCGAACGTTCTTGCCGCCATTGCGTCATTGGGTGTGTCCGCGTTCGTCCTCACTCCCAACGTTCTAAACTCATCAGCCCATTTCATCAGTTCTTTATACCATGGGTTGTGTTCAGGGTCCGCCGGCAGCAGATCCAGCTTTCCTTCATAGACCCGGCCTTTCGTTCCGTTGAGGGTTATCCAGTCACCCTCCTTGAGCACCGTGCCCTTGACATGAATCTCCTTTTTTGATACGTCTATGTCAAGTGACGAACAGCCGACAATACAACACTTGCCCCATCCCCTTGCTACGAGCGCCGCGTGGCTTGTCATGCCGCCCTTCGCAGTCAAGATCGCCTGGGCTGCATGCATTCCGTGCACATCCTCAGGAGAGGTCTCGCTCCTTACAAGGATCACATGTTCGCCCATCTTTGCCCATGCCGCGGCATCATCGGCTGTAAAGACAACCTTCCCCCTGGCCCCTCCGGGGCCTGCGGGAAGTCCCTTGCAAAGTTCAACGGCCTTTTTCTCGGCGAGAGGATCGACATTGGGATGCAAGAGCTCATCTATCTGATCCGGCTTCACACGCAATATAGCGGTCTGTCTGGTAATGAGTCTTGATTTCGCCATCTCAACCGCCATGCGTATCGCGGCCTGGCCATTGCGCTTGCCGACCCTTGTCTGGAGCATCCAGAGTCTGCCATCCTCAATAGTGAATTCAATGTCCTGCATATCCCTGTAATGAGTCTCGAGTTTTTTCTCAATAGCGAACAACTGTTTATATAGCTTCGGCATCACCTCTTCCAGCGACAGCAGATGCCTGGTATCCTCTGTTTTGCCTATTTTATTGACCGGATTCGGCGTCCTGATGCCGGCCACAACGTCTTCACCCTGTGCATTGGGGAGCCATTCCCCAAAAAAAACGTTTTCTCCCGTCGCGGGATTCCTGGTAAAGGCAACACCAGTTGCTGAGTTGTCACCCGTATTGCCAAAGACCATTGATTGCACATTCACTGCCGTTCCCCATTCCTCAGGGATCTTTTCGATCTTACGGTAAGATACCGCGCGCTTGCCCATCCACGACTGAAACACGGCACTTATACCTCCCCAGAGCTGCGCTTGCGGCTCGTCAGGAAAATCACTTCCCAGCGTTGTCCTGATTATTCCCTTAAAGTCGTTGCAGAGGGTCTTTAAATCAGCTACGGTAAGGTCTGTATCACTCTTATATCCCTTTTCCTTCTTCAGCTTTTCCATTGCGTGCTCGAGTTGCTTGCGTACGCCTTTCTCATCATTGTCAGGTTCTATGCCTGCCGCCTTTTCCATGACCACGTCAGAATACATCATCATAAGGCGCCTGTATGCGTCATAAACAAACCTCTCATTGTTGGTCTTCTTGACAAGGCCTCGGATCGTCTTTGTGGTCAATCCGACATTCAGGACTGTCTCCATCATTCCCGGCATGGAGCTGCGCGCTCCCGAGCGCACTGATATAACGAGTGGGTTAACAGGATCGCCGAATTTTTTCCCTATTATCTTCTCAACCTTTGCCAGTGCCGCGTCAACCTGCCCTTTGAGTTCTGGAGGATATTTCTTGTTGTTCTTGTAATAGAGCGTACAAACTTCCGTCGTGATCGAAAACCCGGGGGGTACCGGGATGCCAAGGTTTGTCATTTCGGCAATGTTAGCGCCCTTGCCACCCAGCAGATTCTTCATATCAGCCCTGCCATCTGCCTTGCCATCACCGAAGAAGTACACGTACTTTTTGGCTTTTGCCTTTTTGGCCGGTTTTTTTGAGAATGAGGATTTGCCGCCTTTCTTAATTATTTTTGCCATTACGTCCTCCAAAATGTGAAATTTCTATTAGCATTTGAGTTTTATAGTCTATAATTACCACAAGGAAAATTTCAAGGAAATCGGTTGATTTTATGTACAATATCAGATCGGTCCAAAATATTGTCAGAGGGAAGCCTCCAGAATGTAGAGTTTCACAAATCGTGATGGTTTGGCTAAAATATATATAGGGACAAGAGTCAAGCATATGGACCTGCAAAAAAATTCAATGGCGTTAAGTCTTTTTAAAGAAAAAAATATCCCCATCGCCTTGCTTATGACCAGTGCTATTTTTATTGGCGATTTCCTCATGCCCTTCTGGTATGACATATGGGTACTCTACCTTGTTCCATTGGTTCTCATGTTCCGTTCAGCTAAGCGGCCTTACCTATTTTCTGTAATTGTTACACTGCTCATTGTCGCGGGTTTGTTTCTTTCCCATCCGGATACCGGATCTTTTATGCATGGTGCGGCAAACCGCATTACGGCGATATTCGGGGGATGGGGGGTATCCGTTCTTCTCATGCAACGCAAACGCATGCACTTCTCACTGCTGCAAGCCCACAATGAGCTTGAGAGGCGCATCGGGGAACGGACCGCCGAACTGTCGCAGAGCAATGGTATGCTCCAAAAAGACATCGCGGAGAGAAAGAAGATAGAAGAGGCATTAAGAGACAGCGAAGAAAGGTACCGCCTGCTTTTTCATGAAACTCCGATTGGGATATTCAACTATGATACTCAACTGATCCTTACCGCATGGAACGACCGTTTTGTTGAAATACTTCAATCAAGCTCTGAGAGACTATCGGGTCTGGACCTGAATACACTGAAGGACCACAGTGTGATACCTGCCATACGCAGGGCAGTAGAGGGATACGAAGGTTATTATGAGGGCGTTTATAAAGCTGCAACGAGCCGCGCAGAAATCTGGGTCTCGATGCGCACTACCCCTATCCGTAACGAGGATGGCAGGGTCAAAGGTGGCATCGGGATAGTCGAAGATATCACCGAACGAAAGCTAGCGGAAGAGCGCCTGTACGCATCCGAGATAAGCTACCACAACCTGTTTGACAGCATCAGCGACGCCATCTTTATCCACGACGAGAAAGGCCACTTCATAGAGGTGAACAAGGGTGCCGAATCCATGTACGGGTATCCGCGCGAATTCTTCATAGGCAAAACGCCAGCTGCTCTGGCGGCCCCGGGACTTAATGACCTTGGGGTTGCGGCAGATGCTATCCATCGTGCCTTCTCAGGCGCGCCGCAACAGTTTGAATTTTGGGGCCTGCGCGCCGGAGGAGAAGTATTTCCTGAGGATGTGCAACTCATGCCCGCCACTTATATGGGGAGTGCCGTCGTGATTGCCGTTGCGAGAGACATCACCGAGAGAATAAAATCGGACGAGGCGCGTATGTCTGCCGCCCACGAATGGTCGGCTTCTTTTGATGCGATGGCTGACGGGGTGTCCATCCACAGCACCGACTATACGGTCATTAATGTAAATCAGTCACTTTGCTCAATGCTCGGAAAAAAGAAAGAGGACATGATCGGCAGAAAGTGCCATGAACTCTTTCATGGAAAAGACAGCCCAATAGCTGGCTGTCCTTTCCTCCGGTTAAGAGAGACAAACCTCAGAGAGTTTACGGAGTTCTTTGAGCCCTCGCTTGATAAGTGGCTTTCAGTAGCGGCGGCGCCCATTGTCGATGACGCAGGTACTTTGCTGAGGATCGTGCACACGGTTCGCGACGTCACTGAGCGCAAGCAGAAGGAACAGGAACTCGGCAAGCTAACCCGGATACTGCGGGCGAGAAACAAAAGCAGCCGTGCGATGATAGAGGCCGAAGATGAGCGTTGGTATCTCAATGAAGTGTGCCGGATTGTCGTTGAGGATTGCGGTCACACCATGGTCTGGATCGGTTTTACCGATGACAATGAAGATAAGACCGTCAGGCCGGTAGCTTATGCGGGCCATGAGGAAGGATATCTTGAGTATCTAACTCTCACATGGAGGGATAAAGACTTACGTCGTGGCCCCATCAACAAAGCTATGCTGACCGGCAACCCGGTGATAATCCAGAGCATAGAGACCGATATCCGATTTGCGCCGTGGCGGGCAGAAGCGCTCGGGCGTGGGTATGCTTCCATGATTGCCGTTCCTCTGCTTTTCGTGGGGCGGGCATTTGGTTCTCTTAATATCTACTCCGAGCGCCAAAATGCCTTCACTGGAGAAGAGGCCGCATTGCTGATCGATCTCGCCGCAGACCTGTCTTACGGAATTTCGGCGATCCGGACGCGTTCAGCTCAAGTGGTGGCGGAAAAAGAGTTGCGGAACAGCGAAAAGCGTTATCGTTCGTTGTTCGAGAACATGAGTGAAGGACTTGCCTATTGCAGGATGATTTTTGAGGACGAGCGTCCACAGGACTTCATCTATCTCGATGTCAACAGCTCCTTTGAGCAATTGACGGGCTTGAAGGATGTTGTTGGCAAAAGAGTGTCCGAGGTAATCCCGGGCATTCGGGAGGCTGATCCGGAGCTTTTCGAGATCTATGGCAGGGTTGCCCTGACCGGGGAACCCGAAAGGTTCGAAGTGTTTGTTGAGGCGCTGAACATGTGGTTTTCGATTTCGGCGTACTGCCCGGAGAAAGGGTCCTTCGTAGCCATTTTCGATGTCATCACTGAGCGCAAGCGCGCCGCGGAAGCTCTTGCGGCTTCTGAAAAGAAATACCGCCTTTTACATGAAACAATGAGGGACGCCTTTGTGAGCATGGACATGCAGGGACGGATTACTGAGTTCAACAAGGCTTACAGAGAAATGCTCGGATACTCTCAGGAGGAATTACTGAAGCTGACGTATGCAAATATAACCCCCGCAAAATGGCATGCCTTCGAAACAAAGATTGTGGAAGAGCAGGTGCTTGCGAGAGGGTTTTCGGATATCTACGAGAAGGAATACCGGAGAAAAAACGGGACCTTCTTCCCGATCGAACTGAGGAAATATCTCCTCAAGGATGACTCGGGCAATCCTGTTTCGATGTGGGCCATTGTTCGAGACATCACGGATCGCAAAAAGGCTGAAGGAAAAATCAAGGAAAGCGAAGCACGGTTCCGGGGGCTCATAGAAAAGGCCCCTGTTGCCATCAGCATTAGCCGTGGTGGAACAACTATCTATGTCAACCACAAGTATCTTACTTTATACGGCTTCGAAAGTCTTGATGAAGTTGTGGGGCAACCCATCTTTGACCAGTGGGCTCCAGAATCACGAGAAATGGTCTGTGAACGTGTGCATAAGCGTGCGCGCGCACGCTTATGCACACGTTCACAGACCATTTCTCGTGATTCTGGAGC
>JBKQMP010000167.1:0-10857 GCA_052146665.1 Dissulfurispiraceae bacterium | reverse complement strand
CAGCCTAAAACTACTCCCTTGGCGCCTGATTTTACCTCTACCTATTCAGCCCGAATCTGCTCCCATCCGAAAATAGCTCCGTTAGCTCTTCTTTATTCGCCTTGAGGTTATTGTTAAGGAATCGCTGCTGTATTGTAGACCTGCTTGCATTCGAGTGAATATGGGAGTATACTTCAGCTTGTTTAGTGGGTCTGTTAGACAGTGCTCTTATTAATGCTTAGTGCCTCGGTACTTGCGGGGTCTTTAGATGTGACAACTGGCAATGCAGGCACCTTCATACGTTTAAATGCATATGGTGGGAAATACGTTACTCCTGGAGCTAACTGCCTGCTGCTAACACTATAGGTTTAAAGTGGAAAAAAGGTCGGATCGTGAATAGACTGATTGTCGAACCAAGGAGAACATCTGAAATAGGAGGAATCCATGAAAAGTAAACGAATCATACTCTTGTTGGTCATCTTGCTCGCAGCAATATCTACTCCGGCTTATGCGGATACCATTCTTTTCCCTACTCTCGTTAAGAGCACATCTTCTGTCGTCACTTTGGTTTCGGTGATGAATGATAGTGACCAAGCATCTTATCTCAAATATATCTATCGGCATAAGGACGGCGCTGCTGATATTAGTGTGGGCTGTGGGTCTACGGCGCTGGTGAGATCGACCTTTGGTCACGACCTTGTCAGCTTCGACGTAAGCGGAACGTTCAATGCTGGCAATGCCTTGTTTAATGATGGAGGCAGCTATGGTGGTTCATTTGCTTTAACTGACTCGGGGGCCAGGAGGGCATACCTTTTGGTCACTCACAGCGATTCGGCTGGCAATAGGGTTGATGTGGGCAACAGCCAGAGCCTCAAGGGCGAAGCGATAATCATGGATATAGTGGGAGGCGCCGCGTGGGGATATAAAGCCATAAACGATAAGGATCGAGAGGACTACACTTTCACGGCAAGTGGTACCTATAGCGCAATGAGCAACGGTGAGGGCAGCGCTCTTGCATTCTTCCCATCAGGTGACTGGACAACGAAGGTGTTTGTCACCCCGATAGGCACAAACATGGACACTGCCTCTCTGGCGGGACAGGTAAATCTGTCCACTATCTACGATCGTAACGGTCAGGTCGTCACGACGGGGGTGTCAAAAGGACTTGCTTGTTTGGGGGTACTCAATGTTTTTGATTTTATGGATGCAACGTCGCAAGCTATTCTTGCACCTACAGGAGGCTGGTCATATTTCACGAACGAAGGCAGCAATCCTGTCGTGGCTTACAAGCTTGAGTATGTGCTTAACAACCCGACATATGGAGGAACAAACAATAATGGCTACTGCCTTAGCTGTGATAAAGAAGCCTTAACGCCAGCTTCAGGCAAAACGTGGACAATCTCAAACATACCAGATCTTAGTGCAGCGTATAGCATAACGTTGACAACAAACCCAAGTGCCAGAACGATAGCATTGAGTTTCACTTCTACTCAAGGAGCACCCTCAGTTTGCTATTTCGAGACATTTTTTGTTCAGGGCGGACAGCAATTCAACTTGAGCACTAACCCAAATATTGTAAATGCATCCACGGCGTTATTTGTGCCTGATGGAGGATGGAGTGGTTGTACGCAAATCGGTACAGGTGTCACAAAAACAGGTACTGTACAGTCGATACCATCATGGTTCAATTTCAATCTTCCCTTCACGTTCTCTTACGAGTGTGACCTTTCTACATGTGAACAGGTATTACAATAATCAGTCTGTATAAACGTTTGTAACGTGGCTTAGGATATTGACATTGGGCCCGAATGGCAGATGCGCTTTCAGTTGCATTTCTTGTTTCCGAAATGGGAGAAGAGTAAGGATATGAGAACTATGAATATGAACCAAGGCAAAGGGGCTTAAGCCTCTGCTTTTTTTGAAGGGCTGGCTGCCCCCCTGCGCCTGATTGTTTTCGTTATTCCGCATTTCCTTCATAAATCCGCAATAGTTGCAACTCCGTGAAAGTGCGAACTCGTCTGTGTACACAGCATGCTGACCCTTTCAAACATCGTCCGTCAGGACAAGTAATGGCAAAAACATATTCACCTTTCAAAAGAGAAAAGAGAAACTCTCTTGCGTGTTACCCCTTGCCCTTGTTTCTCTTGCCACTTATGCAAATAGGTAGAGTCATAGCTTAATTAAAAATATATATTTACAATATGCGATAGCTCCTAAAAAGGTCATAATTCTCGGCTATCATCTGAACAAGCTGCTCACTAGCGACATCCTTAAACATAAATTTGTCTTTCTCCGTTGATTCACCGAACCACCGCACCATTTTCATCTTGAGTGTATTTCTACTATATCCTATCCCCTCTTTTAATAACTGCTCTGTGATTGCATTTCTTGATTTGCCTTCTCTTAGGAGATGGATGCATCTTTTCTTTAAGAGCACCTCATTCATTTTTTTTCTAACAGTCTTAACGGCAGGAATATACATGCACGTACCTCCATAGAAGTGTAATAGTCTTGCTGCTGCGACTGGCCCTATAAGTGCAATCAGGTCTTCTATATTGACGCCGAAGATATACCGCATGTGGTATTGGTAAAGCTTGTCCTTGCTCGTCCCTTTGGTTTTTATATCATAGTTTTTCTCGTGCAATCCCGTCCTCCTCAAAAAGTGCTTTTTTCATGTATCACTGTGATGAGGCTTGTCCTCATACTTTTTTTCAGATTTATCGGGGTCGGGTAATCTATTCGCCTCCCTCAACTTGTGCCGCTATAAAACCCCCTCTCCCTTTAGGCTTGCCTGTATGTTAAACCACTCTTTCGGGGAATGCAGGAGCGGTATCTATCTTGTTTTTCTTGAGCCAGTTGCTAAGATTGGGAGCGGTAGTACGATAGCGTTTAGCTATATATTTCTGCGTTGAGCCAGTTTTAAGAAGTGCGATAATCTCTTCCTTGTATGGGTCAAGCTTTGATTTGCCCGGCCCTTTTGGTCGTCCAAGAGTTACCCCTGCAACCTTTCGCGCGCGTAATGCTTCTTTGGTACGTTCACTGATTAAATCTCGCTCAATCTCCGATACCATGGCTAACATAGTTAAAACGATTCTTGATTCCATGGTCCCATTGAGTGACCAGGCGCCCTTGACTGCATAGACCGCTATTCCTTTTTCTTTTGCGCGTTTCATGACTTCTAAGATTTGCAGGGTCGACCGTCCGAGACGGGAGAGTTCAGAGACGATGATAGTGTCTCCGGGTTTAAGGTCTTCGAGAACGTCTCCCAGTTTGCGCTTTCGCCAATCTTGGGTTCCGCTAACCTTTTCTTCAACCCATTCAACGCGTCCCAAGTTCTTATTGTTGGCAAGGGTTAATATATCGGCTTTGTTCTTTTCCAAATCCTGCTCCTGAGTGCTCACTCGCAAGTAGCCTATGGTTCGTCTGAAGTTCCGTCTCATCTTGCGCCTCCTATTAAATGAAAAGGTCTAAAGTCTATTTAAATTATAATAAAATAGAAATTAAAAGTAAAGCTATTATATTTAATTAATAGATAATAAGAAACCATCGTTTTCTTTATACCATTACATATATTCAGTCAATAAATAGAACCTTCGTATGAAAAATAATGCTTCTACGAGGAGGCTTCCTGTACTGCGTGAAATGGCAAGGCTGGGAACACGGATTGATTAAAAGCCAATATTTCTATATTTTATCAATGCCATACGCAGAATAAAGGGGGATATCATCGCTCACAGTTATACCGGGGTTTAGGAAAGCAAAAGGTTTCAGCTATTATAAAAACTTCCAACCTGCTAAATCTTTGTCACTGTATGAATAAACTTCGCTATCACTGTACCGCCAACTGTTATCTTTACGAATAACAGTACCGCCAAAAAGATTCTTGCCATTCTTATTTTCCTGTTTTATATATTTTGCTAATCCCTCTGCTTTAGGCTTTGCAACCTGTGCTGTGATGCCTTCTTTTGTGTCGAACAGCCCTATCCTTCCATCCCTAAACTTTACAATCCAGTCAACATAAAAGGCCTCGTTTTGATTGTTCTCCACATATGGAATAGCGAAAAATGTGCCGTCCCTAGAGCCGTTTTTAAACCACCATTCAATTTCATCATTTTTAGAATCCAGATAGGATGCAAAATCCTTTTCCGGGCCTGATGCCATATTTGATTCATAGAATGGGTCATGGATACAAAGCGATACTTCTCTCGGTGTATAATTGTTGCTGTAATTAATAGATGCAGGCACTTCCCATTGCTCATCAACTACAAGCTCTTTTTTTTCTTTTGCAATGTTGGAGCTATAGATCTCCTTTGCCCTATTTATCACATCAACAAATTGCTGTCGATTCTTGGAGAATAGAATAACCACCTGTCCTTTGACCCCGCCATAGTCAAACATTACGGGGAATTCATAGGATAAAAAGCGGTAAATAGCGTCTTTCACTCTTCCGATGGACCTCTGTTCAGGAGCGAAAGGAAAAAGATTGTCCCGAACAAACAAATCAAATTTTAGTTGAACCTCTCTTTCAGTTTGAACCATCTGAACAGCTTCGCCGGAGTGTTCCTCAGACGTACCCTTTTGACCATCCAAATGTTGAAATGGTTTGTCGGGATTTGTTACGATGCCGTCCGAAATGAGGTCTGCCATGACTTCCGAAACGTTAGTCGTAATGTGTTTCTGCAATTCGCGTTCTTTTGCTGCGGCAAGAAAATCATGAATGAATTGTGGACTCAAACGGGTTATTTCCCGAAAACGTTTTGGGTGGACTGACTGCAGAGCAATGGGCTGATAATGCGTCTTCCGCTTTGCAAAGTTTGTGGTGAAATACGACCCAGCAATGTCTTCCTGAATCGAAATATCACTTAGATTTGTATAGACAATTCCGGTGTTCAATTCATCATTGTCGTAATGTTTCAGTTCAGGCATTCTCAAAATCCTGCCTACAGTCTGAATTGAAAAGGTGTAGCTTTTCCAGTCTCTAAACAATACAAGAATAGAGGCCCTTGGACAATCCCAGCCTAAAGCAATTGCCTGCTTGAAAATCATAACGTCAACTTCACTGTCGTTTCGTGTAATGTTCTCAAGGTTGGTCTTGTCTTCTGAAAGATATATCGCAAGTTTTCCATTCTCAACTCCAATAGAATGCTTTGCCTTCAAAATTTGAATAACTTCCTCTTTAACATCTTCGATACCCTGTTTTTTGTCCGGAAGTTGAATAAGCATTAATGGGTTAACTTTGGACTTGATTTCCAGAAATAACTTTGCTAATTCGTTTCTTTTTGAAAGGGCTGTTTTTAAAACAAACTCGTTTGTTCCTTCAGCCGCGCTACTAGCTATGTCAAGCTCATCAGCCTTCTTCTGCTTGATGATATTCTTAAAGCCGGGATTAATGGCAATCCTTTTCTTTATCATTCCTTCGTCAATGACCTTCTCCCGGTAAACAGTGACCTTTTCATCTGATTTGATATGTGGCGTTGCGGAAACCTCAATCGAAATTTTCGGCTGAAGCATTTGAATCAATTCCATTGAAGTTTCCGTTTTTGCAGCAAAATGGCTTTCATCTATGACCATGATGATAATTCTTTCCTGACCAGTGGTATTCTGGATGATATTGGAAAGATTAAAATCGTTTTCGTTGTCGCGGATGTAGATGTTATCTGCCTTATTAATGCTTTCCCAGTTCAAAAAGAGAATTTCATTCTCTCCAACCTGCTTATCAGACAGGTCTTCAAAGAATGAGCATCTCATAGCCTTGCTGTCAAAATAATAGTTCTCAAGTTTCTCTTTGCTCTGACTGTGAAGTTGCCGGGGTGCGGTCCATATAAAGGAAAAACGTTTGTCGTCTTCTCTGTTTTCAACAAAATCTTTTAGGAACTCCGCCATCATGACAGTTTTGCCTGAGCCTGTAGGCGCCTCAAAGACTATGACTTTATTGCCTTGTAGTTCCAATAGACTATTTGCAGCAAGTTTCAGCTTTTCGACGGCTTTCTCTTGATATTCGCACAACTTCATTATTTGAAAATCCTCCGGTACACCCGTAGAATCGCTTCAGGGATGGAACAGACCTTCACCGTGTTTCTAATATCATCGAACTCATCGGAAAAATCATCATCACCAAGAGAGAAAACATAGACACTTATCTTCCCGTCACATTTTGAGACGAATTTTTTAAACTTAGGAATCGAAAGCTGGTCAAAAATGATTCCCGTATAGTGGTCACTATTTTTAAAAAGCTTAAATGTGGCCGTCTCTGAAACAAGGTCAAAAGTGTTTTCCCTTAAACACAGCATCTCGGTTGCTTCTTTCGTAAGAAGGTCTTTGTTTCTGTCCGTTGGCTCCTGAGGGACAAATGAAGTGCGGTAGTATTTAAGATTACCACCGAGACCCTCCTTCCATCCGCTATTTTTACGAATTCCCCATAATCTCAATGTGTTATTTTCAAATTCAGTTTTGAATTCATCGAATGCATTTTGGTTTTTGACCTTCGCGTGGTCTACTGTGGCTAAAATCTCGTAAGTATTTTTTAAATCGCTTAAGGATATCTCATTCTCGAATAACAACTCTCTCTCAGTGCCTTGGAATTCATGACCCTGAATAACACGGCTTAATCTTGGATAGCATATTTGCTCGCATATCTGATTTTCATTATTTGTCACTACTATAAACTGTCGTGTACCACTATCTTCTTTGTTGAGTTCTAAAACTGCATGCCCTGTGGTTCCACTTCCTGCAAAAAAGTCAAGAATTACCGCATCTTTTTTATATGTACACGCCTCGATACATTCTTTGACAGCATAAATGCTTTTGGGAAAAGGGAAATCGTTTTGCCCTATGATAGATGTCAAAAGTTCAGTGCCATAAGTGCTGCCGTCATATTTAGGGCTTGTCCAAACAGATTTCCTTCTTTTTTCTTTCCCAGGTTTCCAGTAGTGAATTTGGATATTGCCTTTAATTCTTTTTGCCCATACATGGCCTTTCTTGGCTTCATCCATAACTGTAATGCGTCCATAGTACCATCGTCTTTGAACGCCTTCATCGTCAATCGGGTAAACCATTTCGGTTTCAGGCTTACTATGTTGGGGAATTTCCTCATCCAATTTGAGGGCATCTGTTACCCCCAAGATATGCATCGTCTGTTTGTCCACTTCAATGCCATAAAACATTGTTGGTGATTCATGGCGACGCGAGCCTTGTCCCGTGCGTCGCAAATTGCGCTGAATGTCCTTTGCTTTTTCCCGCTGCTTAGTAATTAGGTCCTGTCCTTTTGGTATCCCCCATAATGCATACTCATGAGTTAGGGCAAAATTGCGTTTGACTCTTCCTCGAAAGTTGTGTTCTATAACAGTCATCACAATGTCACGGTCAGTAAGAATGTCTTCCATCAAAAAGCGTAAGGTATGTACCTCGTAATTATCAATTGTGACACAAATAATACCTGTTGGTGAAAGCAAATTTTTTACTAAGCTTAATCGCTTTTCCATAAAAGACAAATATTTGCTATGTTTGTATGAATCGTCTTCATTGACGTAGCGGTTGTTGTATTTCCAACTATTATTTCCGGTGTTGTACGGCGGGTCAATATAGATAACATCAATTGCTTTCTCATGCGTGTAATTCAAAACGGAAAGCGCATGGTAATTGTCCCCTTCGATAAGTATGTGAGTCTGCTTATGGGGGTCAGTTTTAATCTCTTTAGACTTGATATCCTTTAAGACCGGAAACTTGCCTTCTGCTTCAGCATCAAACTTTTCCTTCGTTCGCTCCTCGTCCCACACCAAGCCGTATTTCTTCGGCTTATCAAGCGCTTCAATGCGCTTGATAAGGTCTTCCCTCGACCAGTCTGCATATTTGTTCTTTTTTGCCATAATAAATTATATGTCAGTCTTATTTTTATGCCTAATTTTTCAGCTTAACATGACACTTAAAATTTTTTATAGTGGTGGGGTTGGACCACGTCTGTTAGGGCAGGCCCGATTACGTCAAAAAGAAATTCAGTTATGGAACTTTCCTGCTGACACCATCCGAACGTTTGGAAATAAAAAATAAGAAATCCATAGGATATACCTGTTCCTCGGCTGACTCTTCTTGAGCAAACGTAACGAAAACGTAATGGAGAACAGCCTAAAATACCATATCTGCTTGAAAATAATTGGTGGAAGACCCCCAAAGAACATTTTTTTTGGCGTCTTCAGCAGTTAAGTTTTGGTTACGTCGATTATTTGTACATGGAGAGGTTTCGACTTTGCTTTGTTCCGCGTCAGTACACTCAAATTGTTAATAATCACTCCGGTTTACTTATGCTATACTAGCTTACAGAGATATAAATATATGGAGCTTCGTGGATATTTCTTTCGATTTGAATTATTATGAATTTTAAAGAACTTCCCAATATGGTAATCGTAGGAGCGTGGAATCTCGCTATACTTACTCCTCAATGGTATAAGAAACAGTTCTCTCAATTCGTAAAAGACAAAGAGATTCCGATTGAGATTCAAGTTGGAACTGGCGCTATGAAGTATAAACTTTGCGATATATCCATAAGTCTTAGTCCGGGCAAGCTGGTATTTTATTCTACGAAGAATGATGATGCGCAATATGAATTAATTGAACGATTTGCTGAAGGCACAATATCACAACTTCTTCACACACCAATAACAGCAATAGGGCACAACATGTCATATTTCACGAATGGCGACAACTTTAATCTATTTGACGCGAATATATTGGATAGGTGCGAGGCTTTCTACAAGAAGGAATTTAGTGTTGCCACCATGAATTCTCAAACGGTAATTCATACACTTTCGTACGAAAATTATAACCTTAATTTGAAGTATGATTTTAACCGTAAGAAGAATTTCATATCGCTCAATTATCATTATGATATCACCAATACGGATATGATAAAGAAACTTATTCTTGAGTTTAGGAATAATATTAAACTATCAGTAGAAACTTATTCAAAATTGGTGACAAAATGAATTCATTGCCCGTGGATTTACCACTGCCATCTACGGCATATGTTGATGATGTTGTCGCATACGTTGTGCAAGCAAATGCGAGTCCTTGGTCTCCGCTATCCGATGACGATGATGAAGTTGCTCGTCGACGCAGAGAATTATTTACTTTAGCTCAAGGGTTGTGCGAAGAAGCGAATTCAATAGCGTGCAATCTGAGAGCCAAAACGACATTAGACCCAATATCCATAGAGTTGGCTCAATGGGTTCACTCTGTTTCCTTGCCTAAGAAGTGGAGCGATGAGGGTATATATCCTCCGACAATTGATTGTAAGAATTTGACGCGAACGATTGTTACAAAGTTATATGAAAATTATTCCTTATATCCAGTTCGCATAAGTGCTTCAGTAGAGGAAGGCATTTTTCTAAAATATCTCAATCACTCCACTAAGAGAGAATTGGATATTGAGATTTATAATGATTTCGATATTGCTGCCATAATAACGACGGATAAGGAAATTATAGAATCGTTAGATATAGCTGATGAATCTTTTGAAATGGCTTATACAATTTTTTCGAAGCTCTAAGTATCCTGCACACCTTCGTATCAATGGGCGAGAAAAATTATCTACCGGGTCTTTTCATTGTCAAGACAAGCTCTACCGTTCATTTGATAGTGACGATGTAGATGAAGATGGACGTATCAAGCTGGATAGGATTCAAAGCAACGATATTTCCTGTAACTGGAGTAAATTTTCATATCCTTCTGATGTACGCTTTAGGGAAAACGGCAAATTAACGGATGGATGTTACTCATTTACAGTCATGGTGTCGAGATATGAGCACATGGCAACGCCGGTGCATGACCCGCTTGATGACAAGAAATTTCCAAATTATTCTCATGTTGAAATTCGCCGCTTGCGAAAAGAGGAGGATATTTATTTTGAGCCTCCTAAAGGACGGAAGCCAGGTTCGAAAAGTGATAGAGTGCGGTATCGAGCGAATTTAAGAAATCATTTAGTGATAGAAATAGAATTAGAGGTTAAATAAGTGGAGTCTTCTCCACAAAACTGCGTCCTTTTCAACTATGCCCAAAAACTTCCAGCCCCCCTCTTCCCTAACCTCACTGCTTTCGGCCATATTTTCGATACAGGGGCCGAACATGAAACGAGTTATTGATAAGCGTATTGCATTTTTTTACATTCAGTGTGACCGCATTGGGGGACATTTTTCCTGACTCGTTCAGTAGCCGTTCAGTGAATGTCTTGCATGCTCACAGCCTCAGTGATTACCGTGAGTTCGAATCTCACCCCCTCCGCTCCTTAATTCCACAAATAATTATCCGGAAACAATAAAGTTTCGCTTAGACAATAAAGTTCTTAATATTTAGCGGTTAGAACGTCTTTCGGCAACCAATAGAGTTTCCTTGAATGGCGGCCCTTAGGGTTGTTATCTTGCCTACTTCTGAGGCCTTATCAAAAAAGGGTGAAGCTGCCCAAATTAGATATTATTGTCTGACGGCAACCAACGCGAGTATCGATTCACGATAACTGCGGGGTTCACCTCGTAGCTTTACCAGTTCTCTCGGTGTTCAAAATGCAGTCTTGCGTCGACTGGTTTTTGAACCCATTTTCTTCAGTGCGTAATGCCGGAACAAACCTTCAAAGATGTCAGAGCTAAAAGAAACAGGGCAGTGTTTTCAGAGACTGGTGCAGCTAACACCTGCTACTACTCATTAAGAGCCCCTTCGTGGGATTGTGAAGTTCTGTTTGAAAAGGGCAAAATCTTTTTTTCGCTTCCTTCCTCTTCTAAGGAAATAGTCAAGACTTTTCATGATACTCTCTGTTAAAGCTGTGATGGTTGTGGTGTTACTTCAACCTTTTCCCTTTGCACCTAACCTCTTTTGTTCTACGAGCCTCTATGC
>JBKQMP010000166.1:0-36026 GCA_052146665.1 Dissulfurispiraceae bacterium | reverse complement strand
CCAACCATGAACCTTCCAGTGCCGATCATCAATTTATGTTCCCTCACAAGACCGCCTTTGACCTTTGTTGTGTCCCCCGCCGGAATGAACCGAAAGACTTCTTTCGTGAGCAACACGGTCTGTCTGCCGTGTCTTTTCCTTCGGGAAGGTCTCGGAGATAGCCCTTTAAAGAACCGCGCATATGCCTGCATGAACCGGTACGCCCCATTACGCAGGATCTGCGATGGCACCTCAAACAGCCATGGGGTTAGATCTTCGTCCTTAAACTGGCTGTACTGCTGGTCAACTGGGGTTTGCAGGCCCGTCAACGCAAGTGCATGGTTACGGAACGTGCGGAAGTACCGCTCTTCCTCCACCTTTGAGTTGTATACGAACCGCTGGCAGCCGATCCAGCGCGTTAAAAGTGCTGATTGCTCCTTATTTGGGTATGCCCTGAATTTAACTCCGCTTGCCATGTTGTATATTCCTATGATTCATTTAACTGCATCAAAAAACAAGCAATTAAATCCAGTTTAGATGCTCAGGCTGCAAGCTGCTTAACCCCCTCCTGACCTGCGGCCTGGCAGCGGGAATGCGCAGCCATCAGTTCAATAACTTTAGTATCTTAGCTTCCTTCTCAGCGTCAAGCGATTCACGCCAAGGATCCGTGCAGCTTCGGACTGATTTTCTTTAGTATAGGATAAGACATACTCGAAAACAGGCTTGTCAACCTCATGGCGTATCCTTTCATAAATAGCCTTATCTTTCCTTTCAATTGCTTCCTTTATGAAAGGGATCAGTACCGACGTCAGAGCTTCAGAAAAGGCAGTCACATTATGCGGCAAGTGACGCTCCATGAGTTCTTTTAGTTCCTGTGTGGTCAGGTAATCTGTCTTACTCAGTGCAATAGCCGAACGGATATTGTTTTCAAGTTCCCGTATGTTGCCCGGCCAGTCATAGGCCATCAATTTCTTTAAGAATGCCCTTGTATAACCTTTTATCGGTTTTTGTGCTATATGTTTATAGCGACCGATGAAAAAATCGACTAGATGCGGTATATCCTTTTTACGCTCCCGTAAAGAGGGGATGTGTATCTCAGCAACTCGCAATCTATGGTACAAGTCCTCTCTAAACCTGCCTTCCCTAATCATTGCTGAAACATCTCTATTTGTTGCGGATATAATTCGGACATTCACCTGTACCTCTTTTGTGCTCCCAATCGGATAAAAGGTCTGTGTCTGCAAAAAACGAAGGAGTTTACCCTGTAGCGATAACGGTAACTCGCCGACTTCGTCAAAGAAGACACATCCTTCATCCGCCACCTTCAACATCCCCTCTTTGGATGCGACCGCACTTGTAAAAGAGCCCTTCTCAAACCCGAAGAGCTCAGATTCGAGGAGGTTTTCCGGAACCGCTGCGCAATTGACTACCACAAAAGGCTTTCCAAAGCGCGAAGAAAGCTGGGTGATCGATTCCGCAATGAGTTCTTTCCCAGTGCCTGTCTCTCCTGTGATGAATACCGGAACATCCACTTGTGACAAACGTGCCACTTTCTTGCAGACGTCCATCATAACGGGAGAGCGTCCGACTATTGCACAGGTTGGCGTAGGAGGTAGATTCTTTAGGGGAATGGAATCCTTAATCTCCTCCCTTAAATCATGGACCTCCTGGAGCAACTGGAGCAGTGTGTCGGTTACCAAAGGCCTCTGGATCACTTCATAAGCTCCCAAGGTCACAGCTTCCATAACTGAGTCAGTCCTTTTGTGCCTTGTCACCGCGATTACAAGATTGTGCCCACTGAACTCCCTGATCAAACCCGTTTTCATAGTATCTATATCAAAAAAGATACAGGCATCATGCATTGCAGACGATTCTGCGGTCAATTTGACCTTTTTAGGCAGAATCTTCGTCAACTCCGTCCTAAGGGAGCTATCAGCGCTATATAATACGACCTTTTCCACGTTCTCCTGTATAAATATTATACACTATGGTCAGATATTAATCAATAATCTGTCTCGTGACACATGTTTCATATGGTTTTTTTTGTGGCATGAAGATTGCACATTTATTGCTGATTTGTCATTGAATCAGTCAAGGAGGACTAACGTAATGGATTTTTCTGAAGAACAGATGGACCGATACAGTCGCCACCTGATATTACCTGGGATTGGAGCACGGGGGCAGGAGAAGTTGCTTCGCGCACGAGTTGTCATAATCGGCGCTGGAGGACTTGGATGCGCTGTCGGCTATTATCTCGCAGCTGCGGGTGTCGGCACTATTGGCCTTGTAGACAACGATACCGTCGAAACGAGCAATCTCCAGAGACAGATAGCGCACAGCATGAAGACGGTGGGAATGTCAAAAGTAGATTCCGCAAAGGCAACGTTTGAGGCATTAAATCCAGACGTTGCGATCGTCGGCATCAAGGAAAGAGTCAGACGGGACAATATTGAGAACCTATTAGGCGATTATGACATAGTGGTTGACGGCAGCGACAATTTCCAAACGAGGTACCTTGTTAACGATGCCTGTGTATTAATGAAGAAACCGTTGATCAGCGGTGCGATACTGGGGTTTGAAGGTCAGGTCACTACCATTATGCCGGGAGAAGGACACTGCTACAGATGCCTCTTCGAGGAAGTACCTCCTGAAGGACTCGTGCCTTCATGCAGTCAGGCAGGAGTGATCGGGGCAATAACCGGCGTTATTGGGTCCCTGCAGGCTGTGGAGGTCATCAAACTCATCGTGGGCAAGGGAAAGGTCTTAAAAAACTCCCTTTTAACATACGATGCACTGACTACGACCTTCAGACGGCTAACAATCCCGGCTAATCCAGATTGTCCCGTGTGTAATAAACACAGCTATATCAAAGAATTGGGCCTTTACGATACACAGTACTGCAGGGCATGATTGCATCTGCGGATTTACTTACTAGGGGTGACAATATGGAAGGATTGAAAATTTACGGATTGTGCCTGGAGCGGCTGAGGCACCAGATTGAGATTGCGAAATATGGCCCTCATGACAACAGATACCATCTTGAGAATTGGGTTTTACTGGAAAGTTATCAGACTAATGCGGAGGAAGAAATCATCGATATCCTCGACCTGTATGATATAGAAGATCGCACTCGTGCCGGCGTCAATGATAGACTCGAGGACCTCGCATTGACGGTATCCGTTTTCGCCCGCCAAACTTTGAGATTTGATTTGACTCCTGACGGAAACCTCGGACTTTATCTGTCGTTAACCCCTAGGAAGTCCACGATACTGGAAGCCGCATAGTATTGATTGTAAACCAAAGACAGGCATCAAACCCTGTCTTACTGTCGTGACAGCCTCAAGTACCATGTGGTTGTTGTAACCAACCACCGGAAGCCTTTGGTGACCGCAGAAATGTTCGGCTTTATCAAAAACATTGCGAGCAGGATATTCCAGTGGGGCCGTAAACTCAGAGAGCTTGACAGAGAGCAGGACGACGTGAATCCGCTAACAAGCTCTCCCGCAAACCTCGAGCTGTCCGCTTTGGTGATTAACCTTAAGACATAACCTCCCGCTTGGTGCGAAAGTGTTACCATGATTAAGTGGCATGTTTTACTGGACCCCCCGTTTCTGGCATCGTTTCTTTTGCGCCGTCTCAGCTGGAGAACCGCCTCTTAAAGTTATCAAGAATTGCATCAAGAACCAATCTTTTGAGTACTCAACCTCATCACTCCCCCCTTAACTTGCAGGTCCAGCAGAAGGGGGCTGCTCAGGGCTTCGTTTCATACTCTTTTTGAGGACATATTCCTTTTCTCTCAAATTTTGCTGACATTCAGCAGACTCTTCCGTGATAGCGTCACCCCTCATTGGACACAACATCATTTGGTAATTGAAGAATAGCGGCATTTAAGTTAAACTTACATTCTATGGAAAGAATTCTCAGAAGAATACTTACTGGAGTGGGTCTCGACATGCTCGACTCGGGATTCGCCAACATAGATATCGAGATACCAAAAGACGAAGGTTTCGGTGACTTATCAACCCCGGTGGCAATGGGTCTTGCGAGGGTGCTGAAACAAACACCGAGGAAAATTGCCGAAGACGTAATAAGAAGGATTCCAACAGGAGAAGTTTTCGAGAAGATAGAGATCGCAGGCCCCGGATTTATAAACTTCACCTTCACGAAGAAGTTCCTCTATGGTGAGCTTAGGAAACTTGTTGAACAGAAGGAGGTTCTTATTGAAGATACTGGCAAGGGCAGGAGGGTTCAGGTAGAGTTTGTGAGTGCAAATCCAACAGGGCCGCTCCATTTGGGGCATGGAAGAGGCGCTGCCCTTGGTGCCGCTCTCTCAAATCTCCTCAGTCAGTCAGGATACGATATTGAAAGGGAATACTACATCAACGATGCGGGGAGGCAGGTGAAATTATTGGGCCATTCCGTATTTGCCAAATACAAGCAGCTTTTTGGATTAGAACATCCTCTTCCAGAAGACGGCTACAGAGGAGATTACATAGAAGATTTGGCAAAGGAACTAAACATACTCTATGGAGATCGTTTCGTGGCAAAGGGATTTCATGAGTCTTCCAGTGTCTTTATTGACTTCTCATATAAGAAGATGCTCCAAGGCATAGAAAGGGATCTCAGGGATTTTGGGGTATTTTTCGATTCATGGCAAAGTGAACGTGCACTTTTTGACAGTGGAGAGGTAATGAGGGCTATCAACGATCTCAAGGAACGTAATTACATCTATCTAAGAGATGACGCCACATGGTTCCGATCATCCGCCCTGGGGGACGATAAAGACAGGGTTATTATAAAAAAAGACGGTGAATACACGTATTTTGCCTCTGATATCGCATATCACAGAAAAAAGATTGAGAAAGGATATGATGAAATCATCAACATCTGGGGGGCAGATCACCATGGCTACATCCCGAGGATGAAGGCCGTTATTCAGGCCTTCGGCCATCCACAAGACAGCCTGAGGGTGCTTCTTACTCAAATGGTGACGCTGTTGAGAGGTGGCCAGCCTGTGCAAATGTCCAAACGTGCCGGTGAGTTTATCACTCTTCGCGAGTTAATGGACGAAATCGGCCCTGACACAACAAAATTTCTTTTTCTGACTAGACGACCCGATAGTCATTTGGAGATTGACGTCGATATTGCGAAAGCTCAATCGCAGGAGAATCCGGTTTTCTACGTTCAATATGCCCATGCCAGGATTAACAGCATCTTGGAAAAAGCGAGAGAGGAAACATTAAGCGGCGTGAGGTCTGAAACCGGAGGGAACCAGAACTTAAAGGAATTTAACGGTCAACTATTTAATGAAGAAGAGATGAGGATAATTAAGAAACTCCTCCTGTATCCTATGACTTTCAAAAACGCAGCCTTATCAAGGGAGCCACATAAAATAACCTTTTACCTTCAGGAATTAGCTGGACTATTTCATTCATACTATCATCAGCATAGGGTTATATCTGAGGACGCCGAACTTGCAAGAGCACGACTCGCCCTGTGCAGTGCCATAATGACCGTGTTGAGACATGGCCTGAAGATATTAGGGGTAAAAGCACCTAAAGAGATGTGACACCAGTTTGGTCAAGGCGATGGTCCATAAGTGGTTGCTCACCAGACAAGGTGTCCGGGGAGTGAGCGGCGTATTAAAGGTTCTTATCTGGAGTTAAGCCCATGCGTTTTATCGCATCAGCTACTTTTGCAACCTTGACCATCTCTTTGACATCATGAACCCTCACAATATCAGCCCCATTCAATATCGAGATGGCAACCGCCGACGCAGTGCCCTCAAGACGTTCCGAAGCAGAAACATTGCCCAAGATTTTCCCTATAAATGCCTTCCGTGAAACCCCAACGACTATCGGTTTAGCAAGAGACTTAAATTCGCTCAGGTTTTTCAGAATCTCTAGATTATGGAGGAAGGTCTTACCAAATCCAATACCGGGGTCGATGATGATTTTATTCTCACAAATGCCAGACCTAGTTGCCATCTTTATGCTCGCTCGAAAATAATCCAGTATTTCAGGGATGAGTGCCTCATATACGGGATTCTTTTGCATATCCCGTGGTTTGCCTTTCATATGCATGACTATCAGTGGTACCGCGTATTGTGCAACTATCTTTGGCATTTCGCTATCGAATTGCAACCCGCTGACGTCGTTTACGATAACCGCTCCCGCCTCAAGGGCTCGTCGTGCAACCTCCGCTTTATAGGTATCTACAGAAATAGGGACCTTTATCGCTTTTGCAATCGCCTGGATAACAGGTACGATGCGTGCCACCTCCTCCTCCCATGGGATAGACTCTGAACCAGGCCGCGTAGATTCTCCACCAATATCAATTATATCAGCACCATCCGCCACAAGCCTGTGCGCATGCTCAATGGCCTTCTCCCTATTAAGATAAAGTCCCCCATCCGAAAACGAATCCCAAGTGACATTCAGGACACCCATAATATGTGTTTTTTTTGAGAAGTCAAAACAGAAACCAGCCGCGGTGAGTTTCATGTGCATCCCTCAAATTGGCGGCTGTCGAGTATTGTTGGGCAAATTTCATAAAAAACTTGTTCAATATCAGTCATGCCAGCTTCCTTTTATCCCTTCCTGGGCATCCTTATGGGTAGGGTATGTTGACACTCCTTTAACATCAGGCTGCATTGTGATAGCTAAAAATTATTGCTTTCTTTTCCTCGTGAAGTCCAAACGTTAGGATGACTATCATGTCAGATCTTAAGGTGAAGAACCGTTTAACGTATAAAACCGAGTAATCGAAAAGTGTCATCAGACCAGTCATTGAGTCAACATCCGATGATCTTTCTTCACACGTGACACTCTGTTGCATCAGGTGAGGCTTCCTCAAAATGAGACCTATTAAGATACCAGGTTCGTCTCCTAAAAGGCAGCTCTTGAGTGCTTCACGTTCGCTAAGAAACTCCTGAAGATGAGGCCCGGCAGGACATTTCTCCCTGAAGCTCATGGCGTTTCATGTCATTTGTCGCGGTGCGAAGCGCTGAATCGTAAATCAGCCCCCTCAACAGTCATATTCAGATTCCCAGACAGAGTTACTATTCTTTATCTCCATATCCGCAATTTCTCTTCAGCTGTCGGTTTCTCGAGTTCTTTCGCATTAATCGGAAGGAGCAACATCTGTGATGGGAATAGCCCTTTATCTCAATAAGAACTATTCAAATTATCTCTCAAAATAATTCCATATTATAGCATACACCTCTCATTAATCAGCCGCACGTATCAGAGTCGCAGGGACGCTAAGGCGTGTTTAGTGTGCAAATTAATGGTGCTATAAGATGTGATTAAAAGGGACTTGTAGGTTATGCGGCTCTTGCGGCCTTTACTTCTTCGATCATTACATCTATCTCATTACCTTCTATAGTTTCTTTCTCAAGAAGGGCATACGCAAGGGTATCAAGAAGATCACGGTTCCCGAGCAACACTTTTCTCGCACATTCATAGGCATTGATCACAAAGCCTTTTACTTCATCGTCTATTTCCTCGGCTGTTTTTTCACTATAATCCTTATGTCTTGCTATTTCACGACCCAGAAATATCTGTTCTTCCTTTTTACCAAAAGTGAGAGGCCCGAGCTTCTCGCTCATGCCCCATTCGGTCACCATTTTTCTCGCGAGATCAGTCGCGCGCTCAAGATCGTTTCCCGCACCGGTCGTCATATGATTAAGAGCGATCTCCTCCGCTGCCCTTCCACCCATTAACACTTGAAGAACATTAAGGAGAAATTCCTTTGAATGGGTATATCGGTCGTCAACAGGTAACTGCTGCGTCACTCCAAGAGCCCTTCCTCTTGGGATAATGCTCACCTTGTGGATGGGATCGGTTCCAGGTGTCAGTTTCGCCACAAGAGTATGACCTGCTTCATGAAATGCAGTATTTCTCTTCTCTGCATCACTCAAAACCATGCTGCGCCTTTCTACTCCCATCAGCACTTTGTCTTTCGCAAATTCAAAATCAATCATATCAACCTTTTCTTTAGTTTTCCGTGCAGCAACAAGGGCAGCCTCGTTGACAAGGTTGGCCAAGTCCGCACCCGAGAAGCCGGGCGTTCCGCGAGCAATTCTATCGAGGTTAACATCATCAGCAAGGGGTATATTCCTAGTATGGACCTTCAGTATCGCATTCCTACCTTTTACGTCAGGCGTGGAAACAACGATTTGTCGGTCAAACCTTCCAGGTCTCAATAACGCCGGGTCAAGAACGTCAGGCCTGTTCGTCGCGGCAATAATGATAATACCCTCATTACCTTCAAAGCCGTCCATCTCGACAAGTAGAGCGTTGAGCGTTTGCTCCCGCTCATCATGTCCGCCGCCCAGACCTGCGCCTCTGTGTCTTCCGACAGCGTCAATCTCATCTATGAATATGATGCAGGGCGCGCTTTTCTTTGCCTGATCGAAAAGATCCCTTACCCTTGATGCACCCACCCCAACAAACATTTCGACAAAATCAGAACCTGATATGGAAAAAAAGGGCACCGCTGCTTCACCGGCAATTGCTTTTGCGAGCAGGGTTTTTCCAGTGCCAGGGGAACCCACCAGTAAGACGCCCTTGGGAATCTTCCCTCCCAGCTTCGAGAATTTCTGGGGGTCTTTGAGAAAGTCGATTATCTCCTCTACTTCCTCCTTAGCCTCTTCAATTCCCGCAACATCTGCGAAAGTGACCTTTACCGACTTGTCCGATACCAGTTTTGGCTTTGCCTTTCCAAAAGACATCGCTTTATTGCCGCCCATCTGCATCTGTTTCATGAAAACAATCCAAACCAGCACTAAGAAAATGATAGGCCCCCAAGAAAAGAAAAAGTTCACATACCACGGATTCTGGTCAGGCGGTTTGGCAGTTATTTTGACGTCCTTGGCCCGTAAGTCTTTCACAAGATCCGGATAGCTTACCACGTAAGTCTTAAACCTCATGCCGTCCTTAAAGCGGCCTGTGATTTGGTTATCTTTAATGGTCACCTCGTCAATTTCTCCTGAATCCAGCTTTGAAATAAAGTCAGAAAAAATAATCTCTTTCTCATTCTTAGGAGGGACACTGAAGAGATTGAATAGCAGTATTATTGCCATCCCTATGAGTAGCCATACAAACAGACTTTTGTACATGCTTTTACCTTGCATAGTTTTTGTATTTTAGCACATTTGCCATAAATATCCTACTGGAGCAATAATACATGATCATAAACATGGACTCAGGCCGTGATGTTTCATCTCCCATGCATTTCTTACGACACCTTTTTCCCGTATTTCAACCCTATTCAAGACCTCCCCATTTTAGAGTCTTCGATTTGACCCTCTTTCGATAAAACGGTCAAGTGAGTTCTTTTTGAAGTGTTATAAGTTCCATGATGCCCTTTTCTGCAAGGATCATCAGCGAATCAAGCATTTGTTTTGGAAATGGTTCTGATTCGGCCGTTCCCTGAATCTCCACTATGCTCCCCTCTCCTGTCATGACCACGTTCATATCAACCTGAGCAGTAGAGTCTTCTGCGTAGCATAGGTCAAGACGCGGTTCGTTATTAATTATTCCTACGCTCACCGCCGCAAGGTAGTCCTTTATAGGATTTTTCTCGATTATTCCATTTTTCAGCAGATGCTGTAATGCATCGTTGAGAGAGATATAAGCACCTGTTATTGAAGCTGTTCTTGTGCCACCATCAGCCTGAATTACGTCACAATCGATCCAAACTGTCCGCTCACCTAGGATTTCACGGTCCACCACAGCCCTCAAGGCCCTGCCGATCAATCTCTGTATCTCATGTGTCCTACCACTCACGCGGCCAGATGACGCCTCCCTCGTCGTCCTCGAATGGGTAGCCCTCGGTAGCATTCCGTATTCTGCTGTCACCCATCCCTTTTTTTGGTCTCTCAAGAAAGGAGGCACTCTTTCTTCTATCGATGCAGTACAGATGACCCGGGTGTTTCCACATTCTACCAGTACAGAGCCCTCCGCCACCCTGATAAAATTTCTTGTCACTCTCACCCTTCTAAGCTCATCGTTCTTTCTCCCGTCAGGTCTCACATTCCCTCCACAATAACTATTATTTAATTAGATTTGAGTAAACTTCTTCTCCTGACAAGCAATGTGGGCTTGAGCTGATCTTTCATGTTTAGCATAGTTCCTCACGAAATGAAACCACTGCGGTTTCAGTTGACCAACCTATAGGCTGCGCATGGCCCCGTGACGGAATTTACATTACACTTGCCACAATATGAGTGCTTATTCAAGCGGCATGATACGCATCTCGCCATCAGGCATAAGTTTCCGACTGGAATTCTCAATAAATCAATGCCTATAATCGAATCCTCTCAATATTTATAATCTTCCCTTTGAGAAAACGCTCGCCCACGCTGATGAACTTTTCAGGCGAATCAGTGACAAAATACCTTATTGTTGATGATTTTTTTCTTGTTTGCAGCAGCCCCGATTCAGTGAGCACATCTCTCACCACTATCGCTGTTTCGACCGCTGAATCAATTAGAGCAACGCTTCCCATCACCTCCTGAATTACGTCCTTCAAGAGTGGGTAATGGGTACATCCTAACACAAGGGTATCGGCGTTGTGGTTTCTTATGTTCAACAAATACCTTTCGACGATGCGTTCGGCTATGTCACCCTCTGTCCATCCTTCTTCCACAAGAGGAACAAGCAGGGGACAGGCAAAGCCAAAAGCGTCGACGCCGCTATCCAATGCTTTAATAGCTTTGAGATAGGCACTGCTTCTAATCGTAGTTTCTGTACCGATAATCCCTATTTTCTTATTTCTGGTAGAATTTACCGCCGCTCTTGCCCCAGGCTCGATCACACCTATGACCGGGATAGATACCCTTTCCCGAATTGCAGGAAGGCTTATGGCAGATACTGTGTTGCAGGCGACCACAAGGAGTTTTATATTCTCATGCAGAAGAAAATCAGTACATTCAAATGAATACCGGGTGACTGTTTCTGGTGACCTAATCCCGTAAGGCACCCTTGCAGTGTCTCCCAGATAAAGCACATTCTCTGAGGGCAGAATGCTGGAGATCTCTTTTAATACCGTAAGCCCGCCGATACCGGAATCGAATATTCCAAGTGCCCTGTCGTTGCTATTTCTGTTCACTGATGACATCCTTTGTGACCGTGGCTTTAAGAGGATAAAGGCTGTAGAAATGCCCACCTATACTCTCTATCTCCTTTCCTTCTATCAATATCTTAACGTCTTCAGCCCCCATAATATTGCCTATGACTGTCGAATACAGAGATTTAAGGAGGTAATACTCCTGCCTGACATCGCCAGAGAAATTCCGCCTAAAGTCATCTGAAAGGTCTACATAAAAAATATTTGCCCTGTCTTGATACACAGCTATTAGCTTTGTTTCCTCTAATCCACCTTGGAGGCCTTTTAGATATTCGTTTACAAGACTTTCGGCAAAAATAACAGGTAATGAACTGCTCAAAATTTTCCTGTCTTCCACGGTCATGCCTTCTTCAGACGGGAGGAATATCTTGACTGTGACGCTGTTTGCCTCTTTCCCAAGGGTATTTTCTGGCAATATAGCTTTCTGCGAGTCTTTTAGTTCTATTAATGGTATTCTCGGTGTCCTTTCATTCGTAGACATATAATAGTACCCTGTAATAAGCCATCCCGCTACAGCTGCAATCAAAAGACTCACCATCGCAATAATGTATTTCTTTTTTGCTGTCATCAAGCAGTCCTCTATCTCGACCTTTCCTTATTGGACCTTCGCCGGGTATACAATCCCTTTCAATATCGCATTTATCAATCTCTCTTTATTCTTTACATCATAGCTAAACTTCTCGGGATTAGGGAGCTCTATAAGTAATGCGGGGCCGTCAGCATCTACTATCAAAGGTATCGGCATTCCCTCATAGGTGACTTTAATATTAAACTCACTCTTGAGCTGCTGTACCAGCGCATTTGCAATACTTTTGTCCACATCCCTCACTGCAGGATTTGCGCTTTGCAACGTTGACGCCTCAGAAGAAGCATTCTCAGTCTTTACAGCGATGAAGATAGAAAATTCATTTTTGGATGAAAGGTGTATGCTTAAAAGCATCGAACCAGGTCCTTTCTGGGCAATCTTCAGTCTCTCTTTGATGGACAAATTCTGATCACTTCTCCGCGTCAGCGTAACCTTTTTGCCCCTCTTACTAAGGGCATTTGAAAGTTCTTTTGCAAAAGAAAGGGCAAGATCTTTCTCAGTAAAATTACTGCCTCTTACGCCCTTATCATAGCCGCCATGGCCAGCATCGATAACGTAGGATGATATTTTTGTGACCGAATCAGCCTGGGCGCGTGCAACAGGAGGCTTTTCTGCAGGACTCACCTGAGAGGGCCGCGTCGTATAGACATCTATCACAAGCCTTGATGGGGAAGAAAGTCTAGTCATATTAAACCGCTCAAGGTTATCAACAAAAAGCATGCCGCCATTCGTTTGTACTCCTATCTTCAGCCCTTTGGCTATCTCAATGGGGAGATCACCTCTTAAAATCCCCTTCTCAGGGAAGGAAATAACCAACGAAGAAGGGAATTCGACCTTGATCGTATTTTTGCCCGCGGGCGATACTGAAGCCTTTTGAACATAGTCCTCACCAGTGATGAAAACAATCCTGATAAAATCAGGGTGGATGCCGACTCTTATAACTGCATTTTTCTGCTCACCGTTACCCTCCGTGCTCTTGGTAGTATCCTGAGAGTTAGTCTGGGCAAAGATCGCATGAGCCGCAAACAAAAGTGAAATACAAAAAAGCAACACTGCTGTGCTGAAGATCAGAACCCTTTGTTTCATATCTAAAAAGCATACAGGATGACACGGGGAAGATTCAAGAGATGTTTTCCCCCGCACAGAACAATACCTACCCTTGAATAAAAACCGCTGAATAAAGTAGACTATAATTGATACTGAGAATTAATCGCAATTAGTTTTCGTATCATCGGCCGACTCAAACCATAAGGAGGGATATTGGAACACCATACGGTTAAGACAAGAAAGCAAAAAGGCACTGTCGAAAAGGTTGCCCTCATTGGTAATCCTAATGTTGGCAAGAGTGTCATTTTCGGCCTCCTTACAGGGAAATACGTCACTGTTTCAAATTATCCTGGCACTACCGTAGAAGTTACTCAAGGCAATGTGTCTCTAGACGGAAAAAGGTTTCTCATCGTAGATACTCCCGGAGTAAACAGTTTGATACCAATGAGTGAGGATGAGAAGGTAACAAGGGATATTCTCCTGACCGAATCACCTACAAGTGTGATCCAAGTAGCTGATGCCAAAAATCTTAGGCGAACGCTCTTGATCACCCTTCAGCTCGTGGAAATGGGGTTCCCTGTCGTCCTCGACTTAAATATGATAGATGAGGCAACAGATAGAGGGATATCCATAGATACCACAAATCTTAAAAGAAGGCTTGGCATTGACGTTATCAGCACAGTGGCACCCCAGCGCCGAGGCATAAAAGAATTAAGGGCAGCGATGTTGTCTCCTCAGAAGTCAGGGATCACGATTCAATACCATCCAATAATAGAAGAATACATTAACAAAATCTCTTTGCTCTTACCTCAAACAACTGTCTCTAAGCGATCCCTTGCAATAATGATCCTTTCCGAGGATGACAGTCTGATAGAGTGGCTGAAGGCGAATGTCCGTGAAGAAGACCTGTCAGCTATAGAGAGATTGCTAGACGAATGTAAGCTTAAGCTCAAGGAATCAGCCGGTTATTTGATAAACAAAACAAAATTCGCGGTTGCACAGGAAATTGCTCATGAAGTCACTAAGAAGACGGGTATCGAGAGTGGCAGGGTGCTGCAGTTCCTGGGGAAGATCAGTATGCACCCATTTTACGGTCTGCCAGTCTTGATTGTGGTGCTCTTCGGACTTTATGAATTTGTCGGGGTCTTTGGAGCTGGCACCCTCGTCGACTTTGTAGAGAACTCAATCTTCAACTCCTATCTCAACCCCATGGTAAAAAAGCTGGTAACCGTGCTCATACCAATACCGATCATACAGGAACTGCTCGTGGGTCAATACGGCCTTATCACAGTGGCGATAACATATGCTATCGCCATTATTCTTCCCATTACTACAACATTCTTTATAGCCTTTGCTTTGTTAGAAGACTCTGGCTATTTGCCAAGGCTCGCCGTCATGAGCAACAAAGTTTTTACGATCATAGGATTGAACGGCAAGGCCATACTCCCAATGGTGCTCGGGCTCGGATGCGGGACGATGGCAGTAATGACATCACGGATTCTCGAAACGAAGAGGGACAGGATTATTACCACCTTTCTTCTTGCGCTTGCCATCCCGTGTTCCGCACAATTAGGCGTAGTCTTAGGCATGCTGAGCGCCCTTTCTTTAAAGGCAGCTATTATTTGGGTCGTGAGCATTCTCATTGTGCTGTTCGTCTCCGGCTCTCTTGCGTCAAAAATTGTGTCAGGAGAGAAGACGGAATTCTTCCTCGAAATACCGCCGATAAGGCTACCAAATCTCGCCAACATACTTGTTAAAACAGTCGGCAGGGTGGAATGGTACCTGAAGGAGGCCGTACCACTGTTTATTCTTGGAACATTCGTATTATTCCTTCTCGACAAATTCAACCTTCTGACCCTTCTTGGAAAGATGGCTTCGCCAGTCATTGTTAACCTTTTGGGACTTCCCGAGGAAACTACATGGACTTTTATTCTGGGCTTCTTAAGAAGGGACTATGGCGCTGCGGGACTTTTCAAAATGTCAAAAGCAGGCCTCTTAACACCTGTGCAGAGCCTAGTGAGTCTCGTGGCGATCACTCTATTTCTACCCTGCCTCGCCAATTTTTTCATGATTATCAAAGAAAGGGGTGTTACCACTGCGCTCTGGATAGTGAGCATCGTTTTCCCGACTGCTTTTCTCTTTGGCGGGCTATTGAACTGGATTCTTCACTATTTCAATGTGAGTGTCTAATCAACAATATGGAAAAACAGCGATTCAGGGAGTTTTTATCGGCCAAGGGCTTTAAGTTAACCAAGGAAAGGGACGAAATCCTGATGGAGGTTCTAAGCACAAGAGAGCATTTTGATCCCGATGAATTGTTTGTGAGGCTCAAGACAAAGGGATCAAAGGTCTCCAAGGCTTCGATATACAGAACTATCCCTTTGCTCATAGCAGGTGGTGTCATAGAGGAAGTAGAGCGGGTTGAAAAACATGCACACTACGAAAAAATCCTCGGCACAAAGCACCACGACCACATGATATGCGTGAAATGCGGTCAGCTGATTGAATTCTTTTCGCCTTCTCTTGAGACACTGCAGGATGAGTTGTGCAGTAAAAAGGGGTTCAAGGTGATCCGGCACACCCTTGAGATATTGGGGCATTGTGAAAAATGCAGTGATTGAACTAATCCAGATTGTTCATCTATAATCAAGTTATGTCATTTGTAGTACCTTTGCTAATCCTCACATTACTCATAAACCTTCCTTTCGGCTATCTGAGAAGCCGCTCAAAAAAATACTCCGTCAAATGGTTCGTCTATATTCATTTTCCGGTTTTGCTCGTGATCGCTGCCCGTATCAGTTCGCATACTGACTACAGGTTTATCCCTTTATTAATACTCACGGCGGTTGCAGGACAGCTCCTCGGTGGTAAAATAAGGGTGACTTAATGGTCGCGGGTTATCTCATAAAGCCAGGGCTAGTTGAGCTGAGACAAGTTGCCACCCCAAAGCCTTCCTCAGGAGAGGTGCTTGTGAAGGTGATGTCCGCACTTACCTGTGGAACGGATCTGAAAGCGTTCCTCAGAGGGCATCCTATGATACCAATGCCCGGGATGTTCGGACATGAATTTTCAGGAATAATTTCACAGATCGGAAACGGCGTCAAGGGGTTTAAGGAAGGGGACGAAGTGATGGCCGTTCACAGTGCTCCCTGTCTGCGATGCAGGTTCTGCAAAAAGAAGCTCTATAACCTTTGCGAGGAGATAATGCTAACGAAAGCTCTCGGCGCTTTTGCTGAATACATACTCCTTCCGGCAGGGGTTGTGAAACAAAATCTCTTTCACAAACCATCCAAGCTTGCTTTTGAACAGGCTGCCTTTCTTGAACCATTGTCATGCGTGGTTCATGGAATGAATGGGCTCAGTATCAAGAAAGGCGACATGGCATTGATAATTGGTGCGGGACCGATCGGTATTCTTCACTTATTACTGGTCAAACTGAGTGGCGCTCAAGTTGCCATTACGGGACTCGAACGGGAAAGATTGGATCTGGCAAAAAACCTTGGCGCTGACCTTGTCGTAAGCCCTGCCGCGCTTGCTCAGAGTATTAATCTCTTCACTTCCGGAATGGGTGTAGATATTGTATTTGAATGTACCGGACAGCTGGATATCTGGGAGAGTGCTGTGAGTTATCTGAGGCGGGGAGGAACCGTCGTTTTGTTCGGGGGATGTAAAAAAGGCACAAAGGTCACCTACGACACATATAGAATCCACTACGATGAGCTTTCAATAAAGGGGTCCTTTCACTTTACCCCCAGGGATGTGAAAAAAGCATATACACTTTTGAACGGCACGCTCAATGTGTCACCCCTTATAAGTGGCAGATACCCGCTAGAGGATATCACTGTCGCCCTTGAGAAGCTTTCTCGTGGGGAAGGGACAAAATACGCGATCATCCCGTGAAAGTTGCCACTCTATACAATTTCCGTGACATCCGGATAGAAGATGTCCCTATCCCAAAGATAGGCCCCCATGATGCACTCATCAAAACAAGGGCCTGCGGCATCTGTTCAGGCGATGTGATGACATGGTATATAGAGAAAAAGGCCCCTCTTGTAGTAGGTCATGAACCTGCTGGCCAAATAGTCGAGATGGGATCATCCATCATCACTCAGCATTCTCCCCTGTCTGTAGATGACAGGGTGTTTGTGCACCATCACGCACCATGCATGACCTGCACCTATTGCAAACGGAGCGACTACGTGCAGTGCCAGACGTGGAGCGAGACACGAATAATTCCTGGTGGCATCTCCGAATACATCCTGATTCCTGACATAAACCTCAGGCATGATACGCTCATGCTCCCTGCAACGCTCAGTTATGAGGACGCAACGCTGATAGAACCTGCTGGATGCGTAGTGAAGTCCTTGAGGCGCGCATCAATAAAAAAAGGTGACATCCTTCTGATAATCGGACTTGGCGTCATGGGACAATTGCATGTGCTGCTGGCCAGAGAATTTGGGGCAGGGATGGTGATCGGCGTTGACAAGATTCGTTTCAGGCTTAATAAGGCTAGGGAGTTCGGTGCGGATCATGTCATTGATGTCTCAAAAGAAAACCTGGCGGATCGGGTGAGAGAACTGAGCGGAGGCCTCATGGCAAATATCGTGGTTGTCGGTCCTAACAGTATTGACGCAATAGAACAAGGGTTACAAAACGTTGCACGTGGGGGCACCGTTGTCCTCTTCACTCCTGCAAGGCCTCATGAGACTTTATCGGTTAACCCCAATGATCTATATTTTAAGGATATTAGCATTGTCACGACCTATTCATGCGGCCCGAATGACACGAGGGAGGCGTTAAGGCTCATCAAACGGGGCTTGGTAACGGCCGATAAACTTGTTACTCACAGATTCCCAATTAAGGATACAGAAACGGCGTTCAGGATAACTGCAGCGGCAGGGGAGTCATTGAAGTGCCTCATTGTTTTTTGATATTCCCAGGTAGAGTTTTATATGACGGTCAGAGGAGGGTATCATTTTAGGAGCGTCTCTGATCAAGTCACGTTCTCTAAGGCGTGGCGAAAGCAATGGCAATTTACATAATTTATTTTCTCCGGATATAATTAATGAATGAAAAGACCTCTAAAGAGTTCGTCTCAGGCTGCAGCGATGACAAAACATACATCCTGTGACTGGAGATCGCCGTCAGCACAAAAAGGCCAGCGTTGCAAGAGTAGGATTTTCAGATATCTGGATAACTTCAAGTGGAGGGGGGTCAGGACTGAAAGATATAAGGAGCAGGATGGTGGATGGTCTGCTATCTCCAGGAATATTTTGATAGGGAACAATGGAGAGACGGCGCAATTCCATCTCAGATACTTTGAACTGGAACCTAATGGTTACAGCAGTCTTGAAAAACATCGTCATGAGCATGTGGTGATATGCATAAGGGGGACCGGCAATGTGGTGATTGGCAAAAAAATTTATGAGCTAGGATATCTCGACACTGTTTATATAGCGCCCAATACCAGCCATCAGTTGACCAATCCCACTGAAGAGCCTTTTGGCTTCTTTTGTATTGTGAACGCAGAGAGAGACAAGCCGCAACCTGTCATCAAACAATGCCTGGAATGATGATATTGTCCGCATCTTTGTGTTAAAGTGTGAATATTTTAATGTATAATTATTCAATATGCACTCCCATGTATAGGATTGGATCACAATCAAGAAATGTAACCCTTCTAAAGATATTCACTATTCTAATAGGGCTCGCATTGTTCATCGTCGCGATGATCCTCATCAGAGATATAGTATCCTTGGCCGGCCTTCAGAGTAAAAAGTCGCGAGACGTACTTCCAGCAGGAAGCGCTGAAAGTAAGGTGTCGAAGGGATCCTTTTATGAATACGAAATCATCATGAAAAACAACCTATTCGGTTTTCCAGGAGGTAATCTCAAACTCATCGCAAATGAGAAAGGGTCCTCGGCATCGAGGTCAGATATAAAGCTTATCGGAACTATCTCTGGCCTCCGCCAGTCAGGTTATGCCATATTTTCTGACAGCAACATGAAACAGGAGGTGGTCAAGACGGGCGAAGCCGTATTTGGAATCGGAGAGCTCAAGAAGGTTGATAGAGAAAAAGTTGTCATCCAGAAGAATCAAGACTCATTTGAAATTCCCTTTTTTGATCTGACAACGATAACAGAGTCCTCCGCAGGCCCTTCAAAACGGACTGAAGGCCAATCGTTCTCTTCTGCGTTCATAAGAAGCGCAGGAAGAGGTGCTTACATTGTGGACCAGAAATCCATTCTGCAAGCTCTCGAGAAACCTACTCAGCTGATGACTGATGCAAGGCTTCAGCCGAACATTGTCAGCGGAAGACAGGAAGGCTTTACGCTCAGGGACGTTCGGCAGGGCGGCATCTATCAGACTCTCGGCCTTCAGGACAATGATGTCCTACTGAGGATCAATTCTTTTGATATTTCGAGTCCAGAAAGTGCGTTGCAGGCATTTACTGCGTTAAGGGGTATGGACAGGGTGGAGCTTGACATTATGAGAAGTGGTTCAAAGTTGACCTTAACGTATGAGATACGGTAGCGGGAACAAAGAGTTGACGTACGAAGGGAAACAATATAAGTTATGAAAACTTCAATAAAGTGGTGTCCTGACAGCATGAAGAATAGTCGCTCTCCTTTAGTTTTTCACATAATGTTCGTCATCGTCTTTGCCATATTTCTCACAGCTGTAATCCTTTGTCCTTCGCCACTTCTAATGGCCTCTACCAGCAAGGAGCTGCCAGCTAACCAGAAGGTCACCTTTAACTTTGTAGATGTTGAACTGCCGACTGTCGCGAAATTCATCAGCGAGATCACTGGGAAGAACTTTATTTTCGACGATCGCGTAAAGGGTAAGATCACAATTATTGCACCCACAAAATTGAACATCGATGATGCCTTCAATCTATTTACCTCCGTCCTTGAATTGAAAGGGTTTACCATCGTACCATCGGGAGTAGATGCATACAAAATCATACCATCCTCGGAAGTAAGGCAGAGGGGAATTGAAATATCAAAAGATAAACGTCCGGTCAACGAGAGTTATATAGCGCGATTGATACTTCTTCAGCATATCTCTGCTGACGATGTGCTGAAGTTCGTCCAGCCGATGGTCTCAAAGGATGGCTATGTCTCTGCCTTTGGCCCAGGGAATATGCTCCTGGTGATAGATGCGGGTTTAAATGTTGAGAAGATTCTTTCCATCGTCGACATAATCGACCAGCCGTCGTTGAAAGAAGCGCCTGAAATTGTCTTTCTCAAGTATGCTGCAGCGGACACAATTTCAAAAATAGTCAATGAGGGCTTTGCAAGAGCGAAAATCGGCGCTGGCGCTGTCTCCTCAGCACCAAGCTCCTCAGACATTGCTAAAGCGGTTGCCGACCAGCGGCTGAATGCTATCGTCCTTTTTGGGGACACAGGAGTAAGAGGATCAATGAAATCGATTATTGGACTGCTGGATGTGCCCGCTCCGGAGGCTCAGGGAAGAATCAATGTCTATTTCCTTGAGAATGCGGATGCTACTGACCTCGCGAAGATCATCGATGGCGTCATCAAGGGCACACAATCGCAACATCAGGCGGCACCAGGGGCAGCCCCGGTAACCCCCTTCGAGGCGGCCGGTGGGATCACCATTACCGCCGACAAGGCATCCAATGCCCTCATAATTGTCGCGTCACCTTCAGATTATTACAATCTTTCTCAAATTATAAAGCAACTCGATAAGAGGAGACGACAGGTATATGTGGAGGCTATGATTGTGGAGGCATCTGTTGAAAAATTGAGACAGGTTGGCGTACAATGGCGGGTAAGCGCACAGAGCAATGGGGCGCCGGTCGCAATCGGGGGCTTTGGTACTATAGACAATACAGCTCTTCAATCAATCCTCACCGGACTCCAAGGCGTTAGCGTAGGAGGGGCGGGGAACTTTCTGAACGTACCTGTTTCTACCGTAGGCTCTGATGGAACAGTTGTCACGTCAACGCTTAGCATACCTGGGTTTGCGGCCCTTTTCAGCCTCAATGACTTCAGGGATGTGGTCAACGTTCTGTCAACGCCCCAGATTCTCACTTCTGACAATAAGGAGGCTCAGATCCTTGTGGGAGAGAACGTACCATTTATCTCACAAAGCGAAACAGGGGTAGCCACCGGCACAGCAGTGCTCAATGCGATTCAAAGGCAGGATATAGGCATTATACTGAGGCTTACACCCCAGATTACGGAGGGAGACCATGTCAAGCTCGACATCTACGAGGAGATCTCAGCAATCCAGGCGGACACTAGCACTAACTTTGTGGTCACCACCACTGTAGGACCCACAATAACTAAGCGTTCCACCAAGACTTCGGTAGTCGTGAAAGATAATCAGACAGTGGTTATCGGGGGATTAATGCAGGAGAGCCAGGAGACTAGCGAGACGAAGGTGCCGTTTCTCGGCGATATCCCAGGCCTCGGTCTATTATTTAGGAGCAAGTCCGTCACAAAGACAAAGACAAACCTCATCGTGTTTCTCAATCCCCACATTATTAAAGAGTCTCAGCAACTCGTGGAGCTATCGCGGGTCAAAGATAGGGAGTTTGAAGTGGCTGCTCATCGATTTGCAGAGGGCGAACTATTAGTGAAGTTTAAAGAAGGTATTTCGGACGAGACGGCAAAGGAGATCATCGCCAAGAAAAAGGCTTCCGTGATCAGATTTATCGAAGGGACAAAGGTGTATGAAATCCGGTTAAAGGAGAATCAAGACGTAGAAGACGCGGTGAAGGAATTCTCCAAGGTGCCTGAGGTGGAGTACGCAGAACCAAATTACAAGAGGGAGATTCAATAATTAAGCTGGTCCATGGTGTCAGCTTCTCCCGATGATTTTTATCTCCGGCTCCAAGAGTATTCCGAATTGCTCTTTGACCTTTTCAACAACAAAATCCATGAGCCTAAAAAAATCGGTCACCTTACCTCCCCCACTGTTGGTAAAGTAATTTGCGTGCAGACGGCTCACCTCTATCGCGCCCTCCCTCATTCCCTTGCAGCCAGCCTGATCAATGAGTCTGCCAGCTGACGTACCTTCGGGATTCTTAAAGACACAGCCGGCGGAAGATTTGGAGATAGGCTGTGTCAAGCTTTTCTCCCTCAAGTAATTCCTTACCTTCTTCACTATTGATTGTCTGTCATAACATTTCAGTGAGATATACGCACCTAAAATAATAGAATTGAAAGGCAAGTTCGACACTCTATAGCCAAACTCCACGTCATTTCTCGATAGATTAATAATCTTTCCGTCAGCCAGCAACAACCGCACGGTACGCAATACGTCTTTAATCTCATATCCAAACGAACCCGCATTACCGGCTATTGCACCCCCCGCAGAGCCAGGGATACCAACCAGTCCCTCTACGCCTGATAATCCATGCTCCACTGACAGGCTAACCAATTTTTGTAACGGGCATCCTGATTGAATAAAAATAGACTTCTGGTCTGTACTTCCACTTGCATGCTCCTCACTCGACCCATCCTGCTCTTCGGTCTTGACGGCAATACCATTCATCTTTTCCGTGAAAAGCACCGCTCCTTGTATACCTTCATTTTTTACAAGGACATTTGTGCCTTTCCCAATAATCAGATACGGTATGTTCTGTTGCGTTAGAAGCCCAATTATAACAGGGAGTGATGTCTCATCAGGAAATATTGCGATATCGGCTGGACCGCCTATTTTTAAAGAGGTATGCCTTTCCATAGGTTCATTAAACCGTAAATCTATCGCATTGGAGAGGCAATAATTTCTTAAAATATTATAATTGATCAAGTTTGACATAGACTTTGTTTGCTAATTAGCCGCTCCTGTGACTATATGTGCAAGCTGAAGCAAGAATCTTTAAGCATTGAATTGTGACCTCATCCTACCGCAGCGGCTATAATGGCGGCTTCCTGTCAAAGAGCTGAACCACTCGGTCAGGGCACTCCGCAAGGGAGCAACCGGTTCAGGCATTTGGGCGCACCGGGCGACCTCCCTATTTGCATTGAGGCTTTTTGTGTAATTAACAATCTCACAAATCCATTGTCTAGTCCCAATGTCGCGATCCACTAGATCGCATTTGTATCACTGCTCATTCCTCTATAAGGCTATCTGTGCGTTCCCAACCCTCCGCATCTTGCCTCTGCCACTAAACGCCTCTGCCGAAGTCCCGCAAAGGTAAGCCTTCACTTCAGGCATTATGCCGGGTGTGTGGTGCCGGATTCTGCCGAAGACAGTTGTCGGACTCCCTCCTTGTTCTCAGAGGATAAGACACGGCGGCACACAGCCACGGACATCTTTGCCTCTTTCGAAGGATCTTCCGTGGCAATGACCCTCCCGGTAGACAATCTGTATGCGTTAAGCTTCCCGTCCCTAAATCGCCGCGATGGAGCCTCATAACTGATGCCGAATTGCTTGGCGCATGTCGATGACCTCATGAATTATTATGCTATAAGTGATATGGTTTGTCCACGGTATGATTAAAGATTCATAGTACTTTATCAGTAGCTCCTACAAGGATCTGCTCAGAAAGAAACGCCTTATCACACACATCCTTATAGACCAAAGTGTGAAGATAAACCTGACTTCATGGCTTGTTTTCACAAACAAGACGCGAGGTCTAGTTGCAAGCGTCATCGAAAATCTCCATAACAAACAACAACCGTATAGTTCTGGAAGCATACTGCACAGTCATATTCTCTATAGAATCAGTGGCTCAGGACTTAGATCAAATGCTCTGGATGAATCTGCCAAATCTCAAATTTAACCTAATCTTAATAACCCTGTAACATTAAAGTGATAAAATAAGCCAATCAGCAGGTACATCCCACAACTGTAAAAGGAAGAAGGCGAAAGGTGATTCGGTCTACGATATGCGTACCACGTTGACCACAGTGAGTAGGCGGAAAAGTTTGATAAAGACCTGCCCTTACTACCAGTCTGGTAAGGCATTCTGCGAGGCCTCTTTGTCATCACTTATCTCAGACAATATGAGACGAATCAGATTCTGCATGCGTGCAGATTACGATCAGTGTTCCTTATTCCTGGCAAAGAAGTTCTAAGAAAAAGGTCGAGCTCTTTCCGAAATCGCCATTTACACACAATCCGAATTTAATTATACGACTCAGATAGTATGCCCTGATTTCTTCAAGTGAAGTGGATTTTAACAAGAACGCGACCCCTGTGCTTTCTCGACATCATAATATGATCTTGTCTTCAATAAAAAATAGTCTACGCTCGCAGCAGATGAAGCCGAGAAAGAAATAACGGTGTCTAATATTCAGATGCACAGGATCAGGCAGTGGGTCTAAAATTACTGTGCAATATATGCTAAATGGAAATGTCACGGGCACACACAAGTTACTATGCTTGATGCGAGACTTGCTTGACCTACGGAAGGCAGTTACGTCTAAGGCATATTAATCGATATTTCGTAGCTGCCCACACTGACTTTGTCAGCAAGCTTTTTTTGCCAAAGGATTTCCATGGCCCTCATCTTTGCATTTTTCGGCACCAAAAGAATTAATTTGGCGCCCGACGCCGTCATCATCTTCCATTCATCAGCCCTCTGTGCCGTGATGCTCTTCTCAGTTTCAACCTCCACCATCGCAAGCACAAGTCCATGATTGGACAGAATCAGGTCTGGGCTGCCTTCCGGGTTAAGCACTATTTCTTTGTAGTCCCTTGAGAGTCTCTGTTTTAGGTGGTCGACGATCACCCTGTGGATCATGTCTTCGTCATTCATCTCTCATCCATCCTGACTTCTGTTGATTCTCACATCGCTTCAGTCGTTCCCCTCACTCAACTCACCACTTATCTATTCCAGATGTGTCAACTATCCTTTCTTTTCCTTATAAAATCAACTTTTATCACATTTTGCGATGATTTATTAGATCGTTTCATCTCATTTGTCGGTCTTTTGATTTCTCCCCGAGCAGTCTTTTTCCGGCCTCCCTTATGAATCTTTCCTTTCTCTTCCTCACGCGAACTGCTGTCCTTCGGCGCCAGTGAAGAGTTCCACTGCTGCGGCTTTTGATCTTTTTTTTCACTTAGGGGGGAAGACACAAATTGCGCGTTGAGTTCAGGGGAGTACACTGCCATTATGCTATCAGCAGGAATGAAGCATTTCTGCGATGAAGTGCCAAAAACCAAGTTGGCCGTAATACCGTGTTCGTCCCATAGAAAATTCATCTTGGAGTTGAACACCAAGACGATGCCATTCTCCTTCTCCTCCTGTGTAAAGCCACGGTTTCCCAAAACCACATTTTCGGAATATCGTACGAGGGCGAAAGCCCTACCGATAGTATCCATGAACTCAAGAAATATATGCTTCTTTAGATTATTCAATTTTCCCGCGATATCCATTTTCACTCATCCCCTATAATAAAGAGACTAGCAAAATTATATCATACAGTTTGGCTTTTTTCTTCCCGTTGCACCTCAACGACCTATAAGAAAAAGCGGAGAGTACGTAGCATCAACAACGCGACAATCCTAAAGTGATCTGAACGGTGTGTTGCATCATCTGGATTGAGAGTATTGCACACCACTTTTGCCCAATAGTTGTTTGATCCTTTCATTGAGCCCTCGGCTGAGTCACGCACTTCTTCCGACTCCTCAATATGCCTTCTATATCGCCATCTGCACAGCCACTTTGAGCTCGGGACTCGGCATCAATAGAAACAGACGGAGATCTTTTGCCTGGAAAACTACCTTAGGTTTTCTTTCTGAAATAAAAAATCCCGACACCAACGAGAATCATCAGGAAGCTCAAAGCTTGTCCCATGGTAAATGGTCCCAAGATCAGACCAAGTTGAGGATCTGGCTCTCTAAAAAATTCAATTAAGAATCTGAACAATCCGTATAGAACAATGAACAGCGCTGACAGAATTCCTGACCGCCACTTCTTATCCTTTAGGATCCACAAAATAGTAAATAAGACAATTCCTTCCAGAACAAACTCATAGATTTGAGAAGGATGTCGTGGCAAGCCGCCTCCCGCTGGAAAATCCATTGCCCAAGGGACATCCGTAACTCTTCCGTAGAGTTCTCCGTTTATGAAATTCCCGATCCGCCCAAGTCCAAGACCTATCGGAGCGGTAACAATAACAAGGTCACATATTTGCCAGAAATCAGTCCTGAACTTTTTTGCGATGAGTATTCCAGTAATGATGCATCCAATGAACCCTCCGTGAAAGGACATGCCTCCGTGCCATATGGCAAATACCTCCAGCGGTTGGTGAAGATAATAAGTAACATTGTAGAACAATACATAGCCCAGGCGAGCACCGATTAGTAGACCCAGAATAATATATGAATAGAGAGAGTCAACAAAATCTCTAGTGAAATTCAGTCCCTTCGTCCTTATCTGATACTTAACCAACAGGTAGGATACTAAGAAACCGATGAGGTACATAGTGCCGTACCATCGGATCGCAACGGGTCCAACAGTGACAATGTCCGGACTGATACGGGGGTAAGGAATCATTCCATTCTCCTCTTTATCAACTTTTGATATTATAACCCGAATGTTCCCACTTTGTGCAGGAAAGAGTGCGGAACCAGCCACGCTAGCATCATTTGACGGTAAGCGCCTTTTCTCCACATCTTTATATTGAACCGTACCCTAAGATGCTGCAGAGTAGAGCCATCGTAGTAACCCACATGGTTCTCTCCAACTCCCCTTCCCCGAACCCTGTGGCCCGTTTCCCCGCTCACGGCTCTCCCGTCATCTTCCTCCAGAGGCGTTCACTCTCTCACTTGGTCTTCCGGTATAGCTCTCACCAGAAATCCCGGAACATTTGGGGATAATAGCGTTTCGCTATATCTTTTCCTTCTCTCCTTCAGAAGCATGCTGAAGGCATTGCCCCTTCCCTCTTCCAAAGTTATGTTGTCTTTGAGATGCAAGCGGCACACTATGGGCAACTCCGACTCCCTTGCCGATCCAGTGAAATTTCGTTTCCTTATATTCACCAGTTGCCGTTTTACACAGCGTCAACAAGGGTCTCTCGCGTTAGTTGTCATATGACTTCCCCTGCGTGCCACCCTTGACACCCGTGGAGTCCATCTACTGTTACGGCAGTTATGGTTAAGATAGATGCCTCGGTCTTCGCCCGTGTCGGAAAGGATCGGCAACTCCATTGTGCTTTTTGAGGCTGCACCTAGGGTCGCTCACGGTGAGGCCCACAGATTTGCTCGTCTCGCTTTCGATGTCTCCGGCAGGAAACTTCGTGTTCCCTGTTACCCTTTACACCTCCCTCAAGCTATTTGGATGAACCACAAATTCTCACAGCTGGACTTCGATCGGAAGTGATGTGTTTTTACTAGACACGCCCGACTACATAGCAGCAGCTGTAAGGGCGGTATTCTGCGAAAGCCTAGCTTTTTTCCCTTTCACATAGTTAGACTGCTTGTATTGATTTTTATAGGCTTTTTTTATTATCAACCGGATCCCAGATCGCATCATGAGTGCGGGGATGTTGCATCAGGGGGCATTGCATTAGTTGCCCGCTTAAAAGCTTCTTTGGTAAGTATATTTGCCATGACACTTTGATTACATTTAAAAACAATTAAGTCTCGCTTAGACGATAAAGTTTTTAACATTTGACGGTAAGTGCTTCTTATGCAAACAATAGGGTTCTCTTTAAATGGTGGCCCTTAGGGTTGTTCCCGCGCCTACTGTGTGGCCTGTCTTTCAAGGGGGTGCAGCCGTCCAGAATACAATGCTCTTGTAACAGCAATGGACGTACGAGAGCACCTTGACTATTGTGTTTAATCCATAATGGAAAAACCAATTCTGATTTTCATCGCCACTGCGTGATGCTGGATGTAAGGTCGATATAGTTTCACCCTTTTGAGAACTTCCCGCTCGTCAGGGTACTGTAAGAAATTTGATTGCTGTCGTGGGGAGCATTATGTCTTGAAAAGTAAGAACTGAATTAACTTGCTGTTTTAAGAACTCAATTGTCCTGCTCTGGAAAAAGTAAAGTCTTGGACTTCTTAAATGTGTTGCTCTCGTTATATAGATCAATAGGTTAACCTATTATTTTTTGAAGACTTTATTGTTGTGATAAAGTTGCTGAAAAAGAATAATAAAATATTTTAGAAAAATCCATAATTGGCCGAAATCTAGAGTAAAATTGAGTAAAATGGCATTAAAAGCCCGTAAACCGCCATTATTGCCCTTGCGTTGACTGCCATTTTATTATTATATTAGCACTCATCTGGCTAGAGTGCTAATAAAACTATTAAAATAGGAGGTAGAGTATGAAAATCAAACCACTCAAAGACAGGGTAGTAGTCAGGTACTCTGAAGAGGACATGGAAAAAACCGCTGGTGGTATCTATGTGCCGGATGTGGCAAAAGAGAAGCCGCAAAAAGGTTCTGTTGAAGCTGTGGGTGTAGAGGTCAAAGAGGTGAAAGCGGGCAATACCGTGCTTTTTGATAAGTATTCAGGCTCAAAGATCAAAATCAATGACATTGAGTACTTAATCATCAAGGAAGAAGATATCTTAGGGATAATCGAATAACTTTAAAGGAGGAAGGCAAATATGGCCGCAAAGCAGCTTTTGTTCAGCGATTCAGCAAGGCAATCCATTTTGAAAGGTGTCAACATTCTCACCGATGCAGTGAAAGCAACCCTCGGTCCAAGAGGAAGAAACGTCATCATTGAAAGAAAATTTGGTGCTCCAAATATCACGAAGGATGGCGTAACTGTTGCAAAGGAGATTGAATTAAAAGAGCCTTATGAAAATATGGGGGCACAGCTCCTGAGAGAGGTCGCTTCTAAGACTTCCGATGTGGCAGGCGATGGAACTACAACCGCGACTGTTCTCGCCTATGCTATATATAAGGAAGGGATGAAGTATGTGACTGCCGGAGCCAACTCCATTGACATCAAAAGAGGCATAGACAAGACGGTGGAAGTCGTCGTCGACGAGATTAAGAAAATGTCGAAGCCCGTTGTCGAGAAAAAAGAAATTGCACAGGTGGGAACAATATCCGCCAACAGTGACCCCTCCATAGGAGAACTTATCGCAGAGGCAATGGATAAGGTTGGTAAAGACGGCGTCATCACCGTGGAAGAGGCGAAGAGCATGGCTACAACGCTTGATGTGGTTGAGGGCATGCAGTTTGACAGAGGATATATCTCTCCGTACTTTATCACAGATGCTGACAGGATGGAGTGCATTCTTGATGATGCCTTTATCCTCATTTATGATAAGAAAATTTCGAGCATGAAAGATCTCCTGCCAATCCTCGAACAGACCGCAAAGATGGGGAAACCCCTTGTTATCGTAGCAGAGGATGTTGAAGGAGAAGCACTCGCAACTCTCGTCGTCAACAAACTCCGCGGTACCATACAGGTTTGCGCAATTAAAGCACCAGGGTTCGGAGACAGACGGAAGGCGATGCTTGAGGATCTGGCCATCCTGGCAGGGGGAACGGTAATATCTGAAGACATAGGTCTGAAACTTGAGAATGTGAAAATCAACGATTTGGGCAGGGCAAGAAAGATCAATGTCGAGAAGGAAAACACGACGATCGTAGAGGGCGCCGGTGACACTTCAAAGATCCAGGGCAGAGTGAAGCAGATTAAGGCCCAGATAGAGGAAACAACCTCTGATTATGATAGGGAGAAACTTCAGGAGAGACTCGCAAAGATTGTAGGTGGTGTTGCTGTCATCAATGTCGGAGCCGCTACAGAGGCAGAGATGAAAGAGAAAAAAGCGAGGGTTGAGGACGCCCTCCACGCCACTCGGGCGGCCGTTGAAGAAGGCATCGTTCCCGGTGGTGGCGTGGTATTAGTCCGATGCATTAAGGCCCTTGATAAGCTGAAATTGGAACATGACATGCAAATCGGTGTAAATATTGTCAAGAAGGCACTGGAAGAGCCAATAAGACAGATAATACACAATGCAGGACTCGAGGCATCCATCATAGTCGAGAAGGTTAAGGAGTCGAAAGACCTGAATTTCGGATTTGACGCCTATAAAGAGGAGTACGTAGATATGCTTAAGGCCGGTATTATTGATCCCACTAAGGTTGCAAGGACAGCACTGCAGAACGCAGCATCTGTGGCTGGTTTGATGTTAACAACAGAGGTCATGATCACCGAGATTCCTGAGGAAGAGAAAAAGATGCCCCCGATGCCTGGCGGCGGTATGGGCGACATGTATTAATTAAACAAGATAAGAAAGGTAGTGGACAAGCAGTAGGCATGCAATGTCTAGCCGGTTCACAAAGGTGTTGACTTTTACGGCCTAAAAAATGAATATCCCTTATCAATACTGATGGGGGATATTCATTTTGGGTGAAGATAAATTAGAAAACCAGCTACGTATCCCGCTTCCTGTGGGGGATATCCAGGTTAACTTCTGCAAGAATCCGGCATGCCCCAATTTTGGGGTCCCGGCCAGCCATGAGAAACAACCCACAGGTTCGGGGGCAGCCTCCAAGCGAAGCGATAGGTACATTGTAACAGGCAGCAAGAAAGCTGCACTGGACCTGTTGAAGTGCAAACTATGCGGAGAATGCCCTACAATTAAGAGCAACCTTGCAATCAGTGAAGAAGTGATAAGGATGTCAGACTATCTCTCATCAAGCATTTCTTCAATATCTTGTCCCAATGAAGCCTGCCCAAACAAAACCGTCGATATTAAGTCTGGTGAGAAAGTATATTATTCCTTCGGGAAAACCAAAGGAGGTTCTCAACGCTACAGGTGTCGACTATGCAAAAGAACTTTTGCAGTCGGGCGAGCAACAACAGGACAGAAGAAACCGTATAAAAACCTCATGGTGTTCCGGCTTCTTGTAAACAAGATGCCGTTCCAGCGCATTTGTGAGGCAGCAGGTATAGGCTCCATGAATGCTCTTTACTGGAAGATAGACTTCATCCATAGACAATGCCGCGCTTTTGTAGCCGATAGAGAACGGAAACTCCTAGAATGCCTGCCGATCAAAAGACTCTATATCGGAGTCGACCGGCAGGATTACATGGTAAATTGGTGTAAGAGCACTGATAAGCGCAATGTTATACTGCACTCCGTTGGCAGTGCCGATAACGAAACCGGTTACGTTTTCGGCCTTCACTTGAACTTCGATCCTGCGATGGATTCAGCCCGGATAGAAAAAGAGGCCCTTGACTGTGGGGACTATGATAGGAAAAGACACTTTAGGCGTTACGCCAGGCTCTGGCTTGAAGAGGATTATGAGGGTTCTCTTAGGCGAGGAACGACCACTTGGAAGAGGGAAGCGCACGGATCTCTACTTGGTGACATAAAGCTCACCTATGATGAAGCAATCGAGAGGGAAGACGTTGAGGTGTCTGAGCAACAGGATGACGACACAAAGCTCCCAGCCAGGGGCATGCAGGTCCATGCTGAGTACAGCCTTTACGGGCATTTTTTCTTTCTGAGGCAACTCCTGAGCGGTGTTGACAAGATACGGTTCTTTCTTGATCAGGATTCTGGCATGAGAGCGGCATGTCTTAGTGCCTTTGCAGATAAAATAAAAGGAGGAACTTGTGATGCGTTCTATGTAAGAATTAATAAAAACCTCACTAGACACCCGAAGCGACAGCTCATGGCCTCAGTCAGGAAGGAGTGGGACAAAGTGAAAAAGCTTAATCCCGACCTTAGCGATTCAAAGTTGAAACTTATGATCATCAAAGAACGCGTGAAGGAGGTGATGAGCATTGGGAAATGGGATGACAGGTGGATCCACCACCCATTTCCGTCCATGTCTGAGTGCGAAAAAGCTCTCTGTTACTTGACGGATATCCATGGCTACGATGAGGACCACAAGGCTTGGTTATACAATAAGGCGAGTCTCCATGCCATCGACAGATTTTTCATGCAGGTAAGGAGAAGACTGTCACTGCTTGAACGCCCGATAGCAACCCCCAGTAGCGCCGGGCGAAGATGGCATGGCTATAGCGCCTATAACCCCGCTATGGTCGTTAAAATCCTCGACATTTTCAGGGTCTTCTACAACTTTGTTGAGATTGGGAAGGACAAGGAGACTCCTGCAATGAGATTGGGGCTAGCAAAGAGGAAGGTGGATATCGAGGACATTATCTATTACATGCCTTAGCATAATTTCCGCAGAGTAGGAAAAAAGAAAAGGCGGGGTGTTGGCTTATTCAGCAATCCCCGCCTTTTTGTATGGCGTTGGTAATATTCATCAAAAGAGCATTGTCAAAAAATCATATATGAAAACGCAATAGGAGATCTAATATGGATAGTAAAAAATCATTAAGTTTAAAGGAAGCCCTGTTTGGTGCACTTATGATGTTTTATGACTGTTGTTACAGGGGCTTTTATGAAGCGCATGAATCTTTTATGAGAGACATGTTCGGATGTAAGCGTTCCAAAATAGCTCTAAAGGTAATAAAGGACTTTATTGCAGATCGGGCAAGCGAATATAAAAACATTCGATTTACCCACTTTGATGTAGTTAGTGATTTATATGAAGGGGACTTAACATTTAAACTTGAGACCGTCGATAAGAGAACCCTTATGGTTGACTGGTTGGAATCCTATGGTCCGAGCTACGCCCACTGGGACGAATAAATAAAATGTCACCTTATAATGGGCGGGCGGTAATATCCCTGGCCTGCCCATTGCCCTCTCGCTCTGGGTCCACTATAGTGGTTCCCAATATTTTTGAGCATTGTCTTCAGTGTCAACTATTCTGGCGGCCCCGCCGTCCTTCTTCTCTACGAACCAATAACAGTTCTTGCCTGCCCGCGTAAGAGCGACATATGCTAATCGCATCGCCTCATCATCTTGTGCTTCATCATAAGTCTGGTCATATCTGGCGAGGCGGTACACCATATCCTTGAAATCAGCTCTGCCTTTATAAAAGCAATCGCCGACGAGAATACTGTATGGAGCTTCTAACCCCTTACTACTATGATACGTCAACACTTTTACGATATTAGGATGACGATCCGCATACTTTTTGAATATCTTCTGTTTGCGTCTTGTACGGGTAAGAATTAGCAGCATCGTTTTGTTGTCCTTTTTCTGCTGTTCGCTTAGAGACGATAGAATGCGCTCAATAAAGTCCTCGATTTCTCTGTCGTTTTCCTTCGCATATATTTCTAAAGAAGAAGGCAGTGTATTTTGTTCTTCCCTTATTGGAGTTTCCTGAGAATATGCTTGCCTCAATAATCCATCTTGCTTCGCACCTAGATTTGTTGAGTAAAACTCTTCGGTTCCAAAGTCATCGAGCGCTTTATCGCCACGGTCTTTTTCAGCGAATTCAAATAAATCTTTTCCTTGGAGGAATCCAGATTTATAGCCTAAAGAAGCTATCTTTGAGTGAAATGTCCTGACTATTCCCTCCGCCTCCTTCTTAGTGAGCCTCAATCTTTTATCTTTATGTTTCTCGTAATATTGGCCATAGACTTTTAGGAGTTGTTTGATAAGGTCTTTTCGAGATTCCTTTGTAAAAGTAAGTGCTGTTATCTTATCGCGAGGGATTTTTAAATACCAATCCAATAGGATTATTCTATTGACGAGAGATGTAGATTTTCCGGAGCCTGCCCCGGCAATTACGCAAGTGTTTTGTGCCTCTGACAGTATCATTTCCCATTGGCTTGGATGGGGTTCTTTCTCTGTAATTTCAGCAAGTTCGCTCTTGATTGCAGCCTCTACCTCTTCCTCTATACAGAATTTGCCAGGAGAAAAAATGGTCTTCTCATTTGCTAAATGAAACGGACCTTTATAATTTAATCGCCTATATTCAGTTGATATTTTTTGGTCTTTGTATCCTGCTTCATATCCGGATTTAAACCCGATGTCATTTCCCTTTTCTATTCCATCTTGAAGTCCCTCTGCTTTCCCTTCCTCTCGGGCTTTTTCGACCAGCTTTTCGTGCTCGCTTAGTGATATGACGTTGAGTTTCGCTAAGGCTTTTTTCAGCATGACCGTTATTTTATTGATACGATCGTTGTATCCAGTGGACGGGAGGCCGGCCTATATACCGTGCCCCAAATGTCTTTTAAGGCGGCTTGCACAGCCATTACACGAGTGCGGGTCGGAATCGACAGGTGACGGTGAGTGTAAGCCGACGGGCAGAGTTCTAGGGTTTGGTCACGATATCCCCGGATCTGATCTGCTCTGAAGATAATAATACCCAGAAATGATATCGTCATTCTCGATCCTCTGTGGCAGTATGGTTGAAAACTATCATATCTGGGTAATGCTTATCAACTGAAATACTTTTTGGAAAAGGGATGTTTAATTAGGGCTGCTTCATGTTCTTTTAAAGAAATGAAGCCGAGCTTTCTTATGAGTTTCAGAAATAATTTCTTCATACCGCCATATTCTATCGAGAATCGCGGAATATATCAAACGATTCGCGAATATGGGTAGGGTCAAGCGAAAACATAGCGTGTTAATTCTTGACATAATGTATCATATTTGATACATTAATCTAACACCAAAGGAGGTGATAATATGGCTACCAAAACAGTAAGACAAGGCGAAAAGGGGGAGGATATCCTCGGTTTGGCCGCTTTTGGGAGTCTGATCGCGAATATCTTCCAAATAGCATCCAAGAAATCGCTGGAAGAGGAGCATGCGTCGTTAAAGGCATATGCTTCCGAGCTCAGACGGCACTATGAGAACATGAGGGCTAGGGAAAGGCTGGTCTATAACGAAAACCTCGAACTGAAAAGAGCGAACGAAGGGTTTATGGTTATCAACAACCGGCTTCTCAAGGAGCTTATCGAGGCCAAGAACGAAGTGATTAAACTCAAGGGCGGCACACCCGTAGTGTCTCGGCGAAGGAGCACACGGGGCCGCATGAGGAACGGAGGTTCACAGTGAGTAGTACGGTTTCAGGAATATTTAAGGAACAAGAGGCCCTTGAGAAGAAAGCCTCAAAGGCTGCAAGGGCTATCTTTGAAAGTGACTTTGGTAAAGAGGCTGCTGACAGGGTAGAGGAACTGACCAGGAAGTTTAACTCCAAGCTTCCTTTTAAGCGCCGGAGAAGATTTACTGTCTTTACCAGTGAGGACCCTAAGAGGGTTATCGCCTGGGCGGTCGGTCAAAGGGTCAGGATGGAGAGGGAGCGGCAAGGGCTAAGACAGGAGGACCTTGCGGAGAAGGTGGGGATCAAGAGGCCGAATATCGCGCGCCTTGAAAAGGGGAGGCATCTTCCTTCGCTGCAAACCGTGCAAAAGATTGCCAGGGCCCTGAATCTTGATCTGGGCAACCTCATGGCAGTCCCCGCACCGTCTGAAGAGGATATGATTGAGTTCAGGGAGATTGCTGAGACCGGTATTCAAGAATGGGGCAACGCCATGGAAGAGGAGGACGGCAAGAAATGAAACCCTCCAATCCTAAGACAGGAGATATATTTCTGGCCGAGCTTGAGCCAGTAAGGGGTTCGGAGCAGGGGATGCAAAGGCCGGTTATCGTATTTCAGAATCCTGATTTGAGCCGCTTTACATCGACTTTGATCTGCATCCCTTTAACCACAACCCTTTCGAGAGTTGGTCTGCCTGGCACCTGCGTTATTAGAAAGGGGGTAGGAGGCCTACCGCAGGATTCTGTTGCTCTGTGTTTTCAAATCAGAGCGATCGATCAGGCACGGCTGCTGAAGAAGTACGGGACGGTGGACAGGGCAACGTTGAACTCCCTAATGGATGCCATTTTGTCAGCCTTGGGTATCGATTAAAGGTCTTTTCTGCCTTTCGCTGCACGCATTTCGAGTGAATTTCCACTAAGAATCCTTCCGCGCCAATTATAAACAACCAAAGTTGTTTTCTTCGGAAGATATCTTCCGGAAATGGCAGGGCCTCTAACTTACTGATTAGAGGCCCTTATTGTACTAACCGATGGGCTAGTTCAACACGCTAAGCTATCGGCTTGCAATTTGTTGTGCCCCCTCCTAAGGTTTCACTCACTACTCAAATATCTGCTCAACTCATTTAAAAAGTAGATGTAATATACGTTCAGATATATGGTTGGCCGCTTATATTGAGTTGCTGGCCATTGTTCTATAAAGTCTTTTTAAGGAGGATGCGCTATGGACCTGCCAGATATCAAAACTCTAGAAGATGTAAGAACCTATTTCAGAGACCAGAAACATTGGGAAGAGGCTCCTAAGAATATTGCGATTATTGGCGATGAAAAATATGGCTTGGAAATAGCTGATGCTCTCTTGTGTGATGGTATTTTTCATAGAGTGGACATCACACTTGAGCAGTACAGGTCGAGTTTAGTTAATACCACGTTGAGTATTTACAAACTTTATGAGCATGAATCCGA
>JBKQMP010000165.1:0-14781 GCA_052146665.1 Dissulfurispiraceae bacterium | reverse complement strand
CAACAAACCGAAGGTTGTCGAAAATGTAGTGCCGACTTTGCCTGAACAAATAGGCCAACCCCTTGATCTGTAAAAACTTTAAATCGCAAACTGCGGAAGATGGGCTAAGGAAAAATGGAATGAGTATTACCTCATTTGAACTTCCCTTTTTGTTATCTTAAGAGGACCGCAGGTCAACAAAACAAACGATTAGAGATTAAAGACCGGTCCATTTGGACATATTTTTGTAAGAGTATATTGGAAACCTCAGTAGTGACCTTTATTCCTTCGCAAAAACTGGTAGTTCCACAAGAAAACCTTCACTTTATTTACTCTAGGTCACATTAGATAATTCTGAGAGATTCGATTCGAAGTTTCCTGCTTCAGAGGCTATAGGTATTAAAGCGATGAGTTGTGTCATGGGTTCTCTTTTGTTGTTTTCTTTATCACTGTTTATCGGACATAAGGACGTTTCTGCATATGAAGAGCCTAGATACAGGGTAATCGCTAACGATAGGGATTTCGAGCTTCGGCATTGTGAGCACCATATTGTCGCAGAAACCAGTGTTGATGGAGGTTTCAATTAGGCAGGCAAAGAGCGGGTTTCTCTGCGCGTGCGTTATATTTCAGAAATAATTTCATAAAAAAAGTCGATTCCACTGACCACTCCAATGTTTTAGGCGATGATCCCTGAAACCACTTCGATGAATCCACTAGTGAAGCAGAAGAGACGCGAGCAGAGGTGGAGCATCACCTTTTCATGCCTTCTCAATATACAACCGAAATCTTACCGGAGCCACTTGATACGTAGGTGGTGTTTAAGGAGATCCCTGCTCGCCTGATGGCAGTCTTCCACTACTCGGGGGGATGGGCTCAGGCAGACTATGAGAAGAAGAAAAGCCCATTTGGGAAAACTGCTCACGAAAAGGGGGTTGAAACAGGAAGACAACGCAATAATTACCCGATATGGCGCACCTTTCATCCTTTGGTTTCTGCGAAACAATGAAGTGCTGACCCAAGTCGACTTTTCTCCCGAGTCATTGCACGAAATGGTCATCTTCTTTTATAAATCCCGACAAACTCAACCTTTGTAAGCACATGGCCCTTCATCTCACTCTCTAGTCCGGCTTTGTTCGTCTTGGGACTGATTTCAAGAATAGCATCGAGCGCATAGAGTTTAAAGAAGTACCGATGTGTTCCGCTTGGAGGGCACGGTCCTCCATAGGCATTTCTTCTGAAGTCATTTACGCCTTCCACCGCCCCGTTGGCCACAGAGTTCTCCTTTATTTCTCGTGTCGTAGGATTCATGTTCCACACGACCCAGTGAACCCACATACCCATCGGCGCGTCAGGATCATCCACGATAAGGGCAAGAGATTTTGTTCCTGAAGGAACGCCCCCGATAACAAGGGGTGGGTTCACGTTCAAACCATCACAAGTATATTTTGCCGGGATGAGACCATGCATTTCAAAGGCGGGGCTTGATATGTTTAGCCCGCTCTCTGATTTCCCCTCCACACCCCAAGTGAGTGATAGATAGGTAAGCACAATGCTAAGAGAGATCAAGACAACTGAAAAACGGTTCATCCTCTGGCCTCCTTCTGCTTCAAGCTGTTCTCCCAAAGTCATTATATCATAGGATTCCGGGTCTTTTGACGACACATGAGGACCGCTTCTTCCAAATAATCCAAGAAAAAGAATCGTCTTGCTCAGCGGTGTCAGTAAGAGAACCTTTTGAATGTACGGTTTCATTAGCATGATAAAAGTAATGTGTATCTTTTTTCCCAAATATATTCTTAGGCAACGTTTGACAATAATTTTCTTTACTGATGAGTGCAAGGCAATAGACGCTGTGGGGTTATGCAGAGAATCTTCTCTCCCAGGCGAGAGCCTTGTCATAATCTTTAAAGAGCCGTTCCCTCTTCTTGAACTCCTGCGAATGTATGCAACGTCTGTGTCCGTGTCTGGATATGCCAATGATTTTATGGAGCATTTCGTGATACACCACGAAGGCGAGACAATAACGTGGAACGCTTTTCTTGTCGAGCACCGGGTTGATGCTGATGGTATTGGAACGTTGGCTGTAACTGCCAAGGGTCCTTCTTCTAACGGTGAAGCTCGAATTTCTGGCACTCCACGTAATAAGGCTATCTATCTGACCTCCAAAGTATTCTAAATTAATCTCATCGAACAATTCTCGAAGGTTGTGATATCTGCCAATCTCCTTGACCGATATTTTTTTGGGAGGTTTTTTGCAAAGGTGAGCTTTGTTTTCCCGAACGAAATCCCAGAAGCAAGACATTGTCCCCCTCTTATATTTCAAGAAAAAGACAATTTCAGCCAAGACAGGCTCTCCTGCGTTAATAAACATACGATGAAGCCGGACGTGTAATATACCTTTTTTCATTTTCGATGAGAGCATACTTATCGAATTATCGGTGAGAAAGAGTGACACCTCCATACCTATGTGCGCCTTGAGATAGCGGAGCAGGGATGTCTCGTCACCGTGATAATACATACTCAGTTGATTTGAGTCGAATATCTTCTTCATTGGTAGTCACACATACTTCCTAATTCAGCTTTACTCGGATATTTGACGCTAAGTCCCAACTTTTAGAGTGCAGCGAAATTATTCATCCTGATCATACTTTTGGCGTTCGTGTTCAGTCAAGTTTGAACTCTTCGTTGCCATGATGGCCTTGACGTTTATTTTAACCGCAAATAGATAAACGGCAATTCATTAATTGGAAAACGCAAATTTTGTTTCGATAAACACTGTTGCCAGATTTAAACTCGAAACTACTCTGACCAGGCTTTTCTATCGACTTCTCTATCACAAGTCGGCATGTTCACGGAATGCACCTCGATCAAGCTGACGCCCAGAACTAAAACTCAGCGAAGCTCTCCTTGATGCAAGGGCTCACCCCGCCTCCATGATAGTTAGTACAGATCGAAACCATCGCAGTGCTCCGAAAGAAATGTGGAGTAATGTAGCACTGAGCTGAGGGAGGCTGCTTTTTCTCGGCATCAGCCTTCGAGTTAGAATGATAAGCCTACAGGAAACTTCAGGGCATGGTTAGAACAATAATTTATCATGCCTTGAAATAGAGAAGGTACCCGAGGAAGATCCACCAATATGCGGTGACGATGGTCAGTGCCCAGAAAAACAGCATCAAGATGGTCCTCAGAGTGCCTTTCTGCCTATTCTTGAACCATGAAAGGTAGACTAGGGGAAAGAGGAAAGCAGTTGCACAGACTGGAGGCAGCAAAATGAGGCCCATAAGCGAGTGTGACAAAAAAGCATATTGATGGTACCTGAAATATATTAATTCCCCCACGAATATGGCAAAAGAAATGATTACTCCAAAGAGCAATGTTCTTCTATGACTGTCTATCCAATCCACCTTGAATTTGCTCAAAAAATAATTATACCGACTTGGTTCTTTTTTGGGTTTTTGAGATAATATAGCATACTACGAAATGAGATGAAAGAGAAGTTTATTTTCAAATCGACATGTCTGATGAAAGGTAAGTTGACTTTTACTCCTTACTATCTTTGTCTATGTAGAGGAAATGTCTCATACAGTAATGCAAGATGTCGCATGCGTGTTGACCCACTCATCAGTCTGCTCTCTGTGAATGGTCAATCATGCTCTTGATCTCTTTATATATCCTTTCTACAGGCAGATTCAAAAGACACTTGGGCTCCCAGCATTTTCTTGAGCGCTCATCACCGCAAGGTGCGCATACACTGTCGGAATTGATGACCCTTACCTTATTGCCCAAAGGTTTCCAGCGCAACGGGTCTGTGGGTCCAAAGATAACGATAACATTTCCATTGACCGCCGATGCTAAGTGTGTGATTCCAGAATCATTGCCAACATAGATATCGCTTAGGCTCAAAAGAGAGGCAACCATCATGAGATCTTCATTGCACACATGGATGCTCAAGTTCATGTAATTCTTTACAAATTCCTCTATCTGCAAAGCTATCCATTCATCGGCAGGACCTGAGAAGATAACAAAGAAGGGGTCGTAGTCCACCTTCAGCCATTTCATGAGGCTGAAATACTTTTCAATCGGCCAGCACTTCCTTTTTCCACCACTGCCGGGATGAATTGCTATCAGCGGCCTTTTCCGGTCACAGCCAGATCTCACCATAAGCTCCAACGCCCTTTGTTTATAGATGGGGGGCATCTCTAGTATTGGCCTCGATTTATCAACGCCGTCCTTTAGTCCATCACTTGCAACCGCCAATTCCAGACGTTCTGTGAGCTGTCTTAGGCGAAATTCCGCAACAGACTCCCTCGCCCTCTCAGGCGGGATCGCCAGAATTACCTGAGCAAGTGGCGCTATCAATCTTATATTTTTCACAAACCACGAATCCCTCTGAACGGTAAAGACAACCACTCTGTTGAATCCTGAAATGAAATTTCTTGCCTTTTGATCGACCTGAGGCGTATGCAATGATAAAAAGGCGGGACTGTCGACAGAAGACACATCGTCCACCCATCCCACCCTCCTTAACAAGTCAACAGCGTCACCTCTCCCTGCTAAATGAATAGCGCCAGAGCACGCCCTGATTTTTTTTATGGCTGCCAAAGAAAGAAGTAGGTCTCCTAAGGCACCATCGTGATAGATGAATGTATTGAGGCTCATAGGGTCCTCCGTTAAACAACTATTACTCATTTTACCGTAAACAATAACTCCCATTTCTGCAGTATGCATGGCCCTTTAAAGAGCGTCTCCCCCTGAGAATGAATATGTCACATAAAGGAGCTGCAAAAGACAGAAATGGGTCCTGGCGCGATTCAATGCCAGATTCGATGCTAGGAGATAAACAGTAACCTGTAGGCCAAACCGGGGCCTCCAGAAATAGTTGGAGTCAGCCGGTATTTCCAGATACTGTAAAGCCCTCTGAAAGGAGCTAGCCGGGGCCTCTGAACATGAAGCGAAGCCTCATATACCCGCGGAGCCGCCAATCGCATTCTTTTTCATTTGTTTCCGACCTACTCGTTTAGCCTCAAACCAAATCCTAAAGCGATCAAGGTAAAGGTACATCACCGGTGTCGTATATAGGGTCAGGATTTGGCTGATCATGAGTCCTCCGACAATGGCGATGCCGAGTGGGCGGCGAATCTCAGACCCCACGCCATGCCCCACGGCAAGTGGTAGTGCTCCCAACAGTGCCGCCATGGTTGTCATCATGATCGGCCGGAACCGCAACAAACAGGCTTTGTAAATCGCATCGACCGGGCTTAGACCTTCCCGACGTTCAGCGTCTAGGGCAAAATCCACCATCATAATCCCATTTTTCTTCACTATCCCGATCAGCAGAATAATGCCTATGAGCGCTATAAGGCTGAGCTCCGTTCGGAAGAACATCAGTGTGAGCACCGCGCCCACTCCCGCAGAGGGGAGAGTGGAGAGGATGGTGATTGGATGGATATAGCTTTCATACAACACTCCAAGGACGATATAAACCGCCACAAGAGCCGCTAGGATCAAGAAAAGTTGATTGGCCAGGGAGTCCTTGAATGCCTGGGCAGCGCCTGAAAAACTGCTTCTGATACTGGCAGGCAGTCCAATCTGCCTCGTTGCAGCCTCTATCGCCTTCACCGCATCTCCGAGAGCTACCCCAGTCGCTAGATTGAACGATGTCGTTATTGACGGAAACTGGCCTTGGTGATTTACCGCAAGAGATGTGGCCGTCGGTTCGTAATGCGTGAATGCGCTTAGAGGGACCTGTGAGCCCTGCGCCGAGGGAACGTAAATATCCTTCAAAGTGTCTGGGCGCTGCCAGAATCTCGGGTCGACCTCCATAACAACGTGATACTGGTTCAACAACGTATACATAATAGAGACCTGATTCTGGCCGAAGGCGTCATACAAGGTATTGTCAATAACTTGCGCGTCAATCCCAAATCGCGACGCCGTACCACGGTCAATGACCAACGAAGCCTGCAGCCCCTTGTCCTGCTGATCACTGCTCACATCGACTATTTCCGGCAAGGTGCGCAGTTTCTGAAGCACGCGCTGAGCCCATGTATTAAGCTCCCTTATGTCGTCTCCCTGAAGCGTAAACTGATAGAGTGCGCTACTTATTCTTCCCCCGATGCGTAAATCCTGCACTGGTTGGAGAAAAGTTGGTGCACCTGGCACTTCAACAAGCTTCTTGCGCAGCCTCGTGATAATTTGTCCGGCACTGGACTCCCTGGCCGCGAACGGCTTCAGAGAAATGAACATTCGCCCACTATTTGTCGTGGAACCGCCACCTCCACCACCGCCGGTAAAGCCAGCAACATATACAACATCAGGATCATTCCGGATGATCCCTATGACTTCCGAAAGCTTATCCCGCATGGCCTGAAAGGATATATCCTGGGAGGCCTGGATGGTTCCAACAATGCGTCCGGTATCTTGCTCGGGGAAGAAGCCCTTAGGAACGTAAACAAAGAGAAAAACATTAATCAGGACCGTCAGCAACGTCAAAGCTAGCATAAAACGAGAGTGCCGAAGACTCCACCGAAGAGTCAATTCGTAATAACTGCGGAGCCAATTGAAAGCCCGCTCGCTGGCTCGATATAAAAAGCCGTGTGAAGAGCTCTCAGCGGATTTTAGTATTGTGGCGCACATCATCGGTGTGGTCGTCAGCGAGACGAAGAGGGAAACGATGACCGCGGCAGACAGTGTGACTGCAAACTCCCGGAAGAGTCGTCCTACCATTCCTCCCATTAAAAGGATCGGGATGAACACCGCGACCAGAGAAACACTCATAGACAAGACGGTAAAAGCGATCTCTCGTGACCCTAAAAGTGCCGCCTTGAAGGGGAGCTCACCTTTTTCCCTGTAACGGGTAATGTTTTCGAGGACGACTATGGCATCATCGACGACAAAACCCGTAGAGATGGTCAGTGCCATGAGGGAAAGATTATCCAGCGAGTAACCGAGGAGGTACATAACCGCAAAGGTACCGATAATAGATACCGCCACAGCTACACCGGGGATAATGGTGGCCCGTATATTGCGCAAGAAAGCGAAAACGACAAGAATCACGAGCGTCCCCGAAATCATAAGCGTCCATTCGACATCCTTTAGAGAACCACGAATCGGCGGTGACCTGTCGATAACTGCGGAGAGTTTAATGCCCCCTGGAAGGGAGGCTTCTAGCTGTGGGAGCAGGCTACGAACATTGTCGACAGTCTCGATGATATTCGCCCCGGGCTGACGGAATATGATAACCATCACAGCCGGTTTTCCATTGACGAATCCAGCGTTACGCAAGTCTTCTACGGAATTCTGGACACTCGCCACATCCGCAAGCCGCACGGCGGCTCCAGCTCGATATGTAATGATCACAGGCAGATATTGATCTGCCTTGAAAAGCTGGCCATTGGTGTGAATCTCCCACGTCTTTTGATCGTGTGTCAAGTATCCTCTGGGGAGGTTGACATTGGTGCTTTTCAACACCCCCCGAACTGTCTCTAGGCTAATGCCGTATTTGCTGAGTGCCATCGGGTCCAATTCTACTCGTACGGCAGGAAGCGAACTGCCACCCACAAACACCTGCCCAACTCCGTTCACCTGCGAAAGTTTCTGTTGGAGGATGGAAGAGGCAGCATCATACATCTGCGCGGGTCCCACAGTATCTGAGGTAAGGGACAGGATGAGAATTGGCGCATCGGAAGGATTGAGCTTGCGGTAAGTAGGGTTACTCGGTAGATTTGACGGTAAATAACCCCGTGCTGCGTTAATAGCAGCCTGAACGTCACGGGCTGCCCCATCGATGTTGCGGTCCAGTCCAAATTGAAGGATAATACTAGTAATGCCACGGTAACTGGTCGAGGTCATCTCAGTGACTCCTGCAATTCGCCCAAACTGGCGTTCAAGCGGTGCCGCCACCGAGGTAGCCATGGTCTCGGGATCAGCTCCAGGCAGAGCCGCTGATACCGAGATCGTCGGAAAGTCTACCTGCGGCAATGGAGATACGGGGAGAAGACGAAAGGAGATAACTCCGGCAAGAACGAGGCCAATCGTGAGAAGCGACGTTGCTACTGGTCGCTTGATGAAGACTTCAGAGAAATTCATGATGGGTCAATGGGCACTGAATCGTTTCTTGAATCCTCGGTGTGAAGATCTCGCCTTGGTCTTGCCAGGCGGTCGAATGCAAGATAGATAACCGGTGTCGTATAGAGGGTGAGTATCTGACTGAAGATAAGCCCGCCCACAATGGTAATGCCGAGAGGACGCCGAAGCTCCGAACCCATCCCATGACCCAACGCCAAAGGTAAGGCCCCTAAAAGTGCAGCCATGGTCGTCATCATGATCGGCCGGAACCGAAGAAGACACGCCTGGTATATTGCATCCTCAGGGCTCTTTCCCTCTTTGCGCTCAGCGTCAAGGGCGAAGTCGATCATCATAATGCCGTTCTTCTTTACAATGCCAATGAGCAGAATAATGCCGATCACGGCGATGACGTTGAGTTCTGTGCCAAAGAGCATCAGAGAAAGGACTGCCCCCACACCGGCAGAGGGGAGCGTGGAAAGGATAGTGACAGGATGTATGTAGCTTTCATACAGCACCCCGAGTACAATATAGACGGTAATCAACGCAGCCAAGATCAACAGCGGTTCATTGCTCAATGAAGCCTTGAAGGCCTGAGCCGCCCCTTGGAAACTCGTCTTTATACTTGTAGGAATTCCCAACTGGCTTACAGTAGCCTCGACCGCATCAACGGCTTCACCGAGAGCGACGCCAGGTGCCAGATTGAAGGACGTCGTTACAGCCGGAAATTGCCCCTGCCGATTGATGACAAGCGGGCCCTTTGTCTCAGTCGCTTGTGTTATTGCGCTCAGCGGCACCTGGCCACCGTTTGTCCCTCTGAGATAAATCGACTTCACCCCGTCAGGACCCTCTTGAAAATCCGGCTTGACAGCGAGTACGACACGATACTGGTTCAACTCTGTAAAAATTGTTGAAACAAGCCGCTGGCCAAAGGCATCGTAGAGAGTGTCGTCAATGAGCTGCGGCGTAATGCCAAAGCGCGAGGCGGTGGCTCGGTCAATTGAGAGCACAAGCCTCAACCCATTTTCCTGTTGATCACTGCTCACATTGCTCAACTCCGGACGGGTGCGCAGCGCGTCAACAATTCTAGGTGCCCAACTATTCAACTCATCGGCGATTGGATCCTCAAGGGTATACTGAAATTGGGTACGACTGACCCTTGCATCTACCGTAAGGTCCTGGACCGGTTGCATAAAAAGCGTGATCCCGGCGACTTTCGAGAGCTCAGGCTGAAGCCGCCTGAGAACGTCGCTGGCGCTCACGCTCCTCTCTGCTAGTGGCTTTAGGGTGATGAGAACTCGCCCGCTGTTGAGAGTAGCATTGATCCCATCCACCCCAATGAATGAAGAGATACTATCAACCGCCTTATCTTGCAGTATCACCCTAGACAGCGCCTGTTGTCTCTCTGCCATTGCCGCAAATGAGATCGACTGTGCTGCTTCTGAAACCCCCTGTATGACTCCGGTGTCTTGGACCGGAAAAAAACCTTTAGGAACAATGATATACAACAGCACCGTCAGTATCAGGGTTCCCACGGCTACCATCAGCGTCGCCGGCTGATGGCGTAGCACCCAACGCAGCGTTCTACCGTACAGGGCGATGATTCGGTCAAAAAATTGCTGAGATGCATGATATAACCTTCCCTGCCGCTCCTCGGGTGTGTGCTTAAGAATCCGCGCACACATCATTGGCGTCAAGGTAAGCGAAACAACTGCTGAGATGAGAATTGTGACACCGAGGGTAACGGCGAATTCGCGAAAGAGGCGCCCTACCACATCCCCCATGAACAGAAGTGGAATAAGCACGGCAATAAGCGAGACAGTTAGGGATAGGATGGTAAACCCAATCTGCTGAGACCCTTTAAGAGCAGCCTCTAACGGGGATACTCCCTTTTCGACGTAGCGGGCTATGTTTTCAATCATGACAATAGCGTCATCGACCACAAAGCCGGTCGAAATTGTGAGGGCCATCAGTGAGAGATTATTCAGACTGAACCCCATCAGATACATTACCCCGAAAGTCCCCACCAGTGACAATGGAACAGCCACACTCGGGATGGTTGTTGCTGAGAAGTTGCGTAAAAATAGAAAGATGACGAGCACCACCAACACAACCGCAAGCAGCAGCTCGTACTGAACATCTTCAACAGACGCTCGTATGGTAGTTGTGCGGTCCGTAAGTACAGTGACCTTTACAGACGGAGGTAAAGAGCTCCTTAACTGTGGCAGTAGCTTCTTGATGCGATTAACGACTTCTATAACATTAGCGCCTGGTTGTCTCTGAATATTGACGATCACTGCAGGCGTATCATTCATCCATGCCGCCTGATTAATATTCTCCGCATCGTCGACGGCCTCGGCAATATCGGAGAGGTGAACAGGGCTACCATTGTGATAGGCGACAATAAGCGACCCGTAATCTTTACTCGATAAAAGCTGGTCATTAGCATCGATGATGTAGGATTGCCTCGGGCCGTCAAACCCACCCTTTGCCTGATTAACATTAGACGACGCTATGACCGTGCGCAAATCCTCAAGATTCAGGCCGTAGGCAGCAAGTGCTGTAGGATTCACGTGAATCCTTACTGCCGGGCGCTGTCCGCCACTGATGCTTACTAGTCCAACTCCGGACAATTGGGAAATTTTTTGAGCAAAACGCGTATCCGCAAGGTCTTCCACTTTCGGCAGCGGCAATGTTTGAGAGGTTAAAGCAAGCGTCAGAATTGGCGCATCTGCCGGATTTACCTTGCTGTAAACAGGCGGATTAGGGAGTGCTTGCGGTAAAAAGGTAGCAGCCGCGTTGATTGCGGCCTGCACCTCCTGCTCTGCAACGTCCAAGCTGAGGTCCAGGCTAAACTGTAACGTAATGGTCGAACTGCCACCTGAGCTTGACGATGTCATCTGGGTCAGGCCGGGCATCTGCCCCAACTGTCGCTCCAATGGCGCAGTTACGGATGAAGCCATCACGTCGGGGCTTGCTCCAGGGTAAAAGGTGCGCACCTGTATAGTTGGATAATCCACTTGAGGCAGCGCTGACACCGGTAACTGACGGTAGGCCACAGCTCCAGCCAGAAGGATAGCTATCATCAGCAGCGTAGTTGCAACCGGCCGCAGTATAAAAAGTCGGGAGATGTTCATCAGCTAGGCCTTGAAGTAGCTCCGCCGTTGCGATCCTTCATATCCACTCTAGTGCCTTCACGCAACCTTTCGGCTCCATCTATCACGACCAGTTCTCCCGGTAACAGCCCCTTTGCTACAGTTACGTCGCCTCCCTGGGTCACGCCCACCGTCACAGGACGCACGCTAACCGTGTGATCATCCTTCACCACATAAAGGAATGTGCCTTGCGGGCCACGTTGGATGGCGGCTGCCGGCACGATGATCGCATCATGCTTGACCTCGTATAGCAGACGCGCATTGACGAATTGATTAGGGAATAGTTCATTATCCTTGTTAGGAAAGATTGCCTTCAGTCGCACAGTCCCAGTAGTGGGATCGATCTGGTTATCGACAGTCAGCAGCAATCCTGTTGCAAGTTTTTGCTGTTGCTCGCGATCATAAACCTCAACCGTCAGGCGCTCACCGGTCTTCAGCTTCTTGAGCACCGTCGGCAGATCATCCTCGGGAATAGAAAAGACAACACTTATGGGTTGGAGCTGCGTGATCACAAGCATGCCATTTTGATCAGTCGCATGAATGATATTGCCAGGATCCACTAACCTTAATCCGACTCGCCCGCTAACAGGCGCAGTAATTTTAGAGTAAATGAGCTGCAGCTTCGCATTGTCAATCTGCCCCTGATCTGTCTTAACGGCCCCTTCATACTGGTGCACAAGATACTCCTGGGTATCAAGTTGCTGCTTTGGTATCAAATCCTGAGAAACAAGAGTCTGGTAGCGCTGCAAGTCAAGTCGGGCATTCGTCAGCAGTGCTTGATCGCGGACCATCTGTCCCTCGGCCTGAGTCAACTGCACTTCATACGGCCGCGGGTCTATTTCAGCAAGTAAATCTCCACTCTTAACTATCTGACCTTCACGGAAGTTAACCTTCATAAGTTGTCCGTCAATGCGGCTCCTCACAGTGACAGTATAGAGGGGTGTGACCGAACCAAGGCCAGTAAGATAGACGCCTATTTCACCTTTGCTTGCAGCAACTGCGACAACTGGAATACTTCGTGAAGCGGGATTCGGTGTTTGCTTGACTGCGTGCAACTGCGTCTTACCGGACCTGACCACGAAGAAACCTATCCCCAGAGCCACGATGCAGAGCGCAAAGAGCCAGATCCACCAACGCCTATAAAGAACAGCCTTGAAGCTGCTCTCCGTCATTCCCTTATTCTGTTTTTCTTCCGTAAATGTCATAATCATGTCCTCACAAAAGTCCCGAGTGGCACTGGAAAGTCCATAATGCCTGTCAAGCGCATCATTACCGTCTTTTGGCCAATATTAACGTCATATCTCCACGAAAGGCAATCGTCATCTGAGAATCTTTCAGACATCCGGTGTCATATTTGCAAACAGAAGCCTGCTGCCAGGCCATCCATTTTTAGACCTGAAGCGTAACGTTTTATTTTACCACATTCGCACGAGTTCCTAGAAAATCGCGACAATAGAGGCATTAGGATATGCCTTCGCCGAACATCAACGTTGTCCATCTCACTGTCACTACGAGGCATTCGTAATCAAATCATTCCCTCTGTAATTCTTCCCTTAGATAAATGTTGGCATTTCCAGATCATTCCGACAGATTTTCTAGAAAAAAACAACGAGACCACTATTTTTTTGTTCGTAGGATCGTCAAAGCCGATCACCCCATTTTTCCGCTACCTAGGTACTCCCGCTTTAGCTGATATTGCTTCTCAAAGATCATTACCCATGAAAACAGAATCGTACAAAATATGACCGTCTAATTCGTGCCACGGGCAGTCATGGAAGTGTGAACAGTTATCGGTGAAACCCGGACTAGTGATATCCTTGCACTGGCAATCTAAGTTTGCCTATCTTCGTCATGACTATGAAATCTATAGACGATCAAGACAAGGAAAAGGTTAAAAGAGTAAAAAATAGGGAGATAGTGTTCAGCAGTGCTAAATGAAATCGCCAAAGCCATTTGCTTAACCCGAAAAGTGCAGTTGACCTGAAATAATATTCCAAAAAGAATTCTCCTTTCGTATTAGAATTAACAGGTTTCGCGACCATCGACTCTAAACGAAAGGAGAACAAAAAGATGCACTCAAAATCTACCACAAAAGTACAAATAAATAAAGTGAGGATCGAGTTTACGAACAAGAAGATGACGGCATATGGGGGATTTAGTTTATTGGCGTCATTTTTTGAAAAGATCAATCTGAGGGGGATGTTACAGGAAGTGATGCCGATACGGGAGAGCTCTCCCAATGCGATGGGGATATACGGCAAGGTATTGGCGTACATACTATTGATCTATGCGGGAGGCAGCAGGTTTTCGCATTTGCTGTATCTTGGCTGGCAGGGGGTGTTCAGCGAACTTTTTGCAGTGCGGAGACTTCCCTTAGCGTCCACGACACTGACAAGGCTTTTCAAGAGAATCAGGAAGATGAAGGAAGTGGAGGAACTGTCTGAGGGCTTATGGGGCTATCTGAGCCGACTGATTCCGTGGAAGGAGATCAAGGAGGACTGGCTGACGTTTGATTCAACGGTGCTTGAACGATACGGCAAGCAGGAGGGTGCCAAGAGGGGATATAACCCGAAGAAGAAGGGACGCGGGAGCCACAGCCCGCTGTTGGCATTTCTGAACAGGAGCAAGTATGTGGTACATCTATGGAACCGTCCTGGCAATGTGGCATCATGGAACAACATCGTAGGTTTTTTTGAATCAACCTGGCAGAGGATCGGCGGGTATATTGATATCAAGGGCATTATTGCGGACAGTGGATTTTATCTCAAGGCGTTCATCGAACTGCTTGAGCAGAGGAAATTAATCTACATCATCGCTGCCCGCCTGTATCATCCGCTTCAGAGGAAAGTATACGCCCAGGAGAAGTGGCAACAGATAGAAGAAGGGGTGTGGATCACCGAGTTCTTGTTTCGGCATACAGAGTGGATAACCGACAGGAGATTCGTCGCAGTCCGCCAGGATATAAAGAAGAGGCCGCATGCGATGGGAAAGGAGTTGTCTCTTTTTGGGGATGAAGGGGATGCGGGCACGTATCGTTATAGCGTATGGATAACCAATTCACAAGGACCTGCCTATGAGGTGTGGCAACAGTGCAGGCCGAGGGCAAACGATGAGAATACCATCAAGGAGCTGAAAGAGGATTTTGCGCTTGGCGGGTTCTCGATGAAGTATTTCTACTCAACAGAAGCGGCAATACTCATTCGAGTGCTTATTTACAACCTGTTTGTGCTGTTTCGGCATCAGATACTGGGGCAGAAGGAAAAAACAGACCGCTTGAAAACCTTACGGTACAAATATTTTGTCCTGCCTGCTCAATTGGGTGGAGATGGCAGAAGCCCGGTATTGAGGATTTCGGTCTTCACACAGAAAGTGCGATCAAAACTGCTTTACCTGTTTCACCGTATACAACAATATGTTCCGCCCAATAATGATAACTGCACTGCAGTTGGACAAACATAAAAAAAGTGAGGAGGTGACCCAAAAAAACAGCACCGGCATTAGCTTTAACATCGATAATTCTGAAATTGCCTCGATAGGCCTGCTTCTACAGGTATGCCTATTTGAAAAGCATTTTTCGGGTTAA
>JBKQMP010000164.1:0-5981 GCA_052146665.1 Dissulfurispiraceae bacterium | reverse complement strand
CAAATCTCATTCAATCCCGTAGAGAAAATCAGAGCATGCGATATTGAATCGCCATAACCCGCGGCTTAGTCCTTCACACGTCATTCCGCAACTTTGCAGCGGAATGACGCTTAACCGAACTCTACAGAGGCTTTTTGTTTCTTCCACAACTTCTCAGAATCAATCGAGGATCGTGACTGAAGACTTATGGCAGGAAGAAACAAACGCTTAACGTGGTAGTTGAGACTGACGGTGCAGGTGGGACAAGGAGAGCCATGAAAAAAACCAATGAGGATTGCATCATGACAGTACACATATACCATATGACCGGCAGGCCACCCTTATACGTTCTTTGTCTGGTATACTACTCTTTATTTCACGCAGGATAGTATAAATGGATAAGCGAAACCCAAGATTGGTGAGCAAGGCGAGGCGAGACAATGAGTCGTAAAACCGGGGAAAAGCTTGGCGTCTTGATCATGGGGTCGCTGGGAGTAGTGTTTGGCGATCTAGGTACGAGTCCGTTATACGCGATGCGGGTATGTTTTACGGGTACGTATGGTATTGCCCCCACAGCGGATAATGTATTGGGGATCGCGTCGCTTATTTTCTGGTCGTTGGCACTGGTCGTGAGCATGAAGTATTGCATGTTTATTCTGCGCGCCGATGATGACGGAGAGGGCGGTATTTTCGCCATGATGTCGCTATTGCATGGGAAAATGGGAGCCAAACTGAGCGCGAAGCTGATCGTGGTCATGTGTTTTGGCGCTGCACTGCTTTACGGCGACGGACTGATTACGCCGGTAATCTCGGTACTTTCGGCTCTTGAGGGGTTAGATGTGGCAACAACGAGTACGAAGCCCTTCATCCTGCCCCTGACCTGTCTTATGCTGTTCCTGCTGTTCCTCATGCAGAGCCATGGATCAGGGCGGATCGGAAAATTCTTCGGACCTATCATTTGTCTCTGGTTTATTACTATCGGGGCACTGGGAATCAATGCGATCCTGACGAGGCCCGCGGTTCTCGCGGCTGTGAATCCCGAGTACGCGCTCCGGTTTTTCGCCGTGAACGGGTGGCGTGGGTACGTTATTCTGGGAGCGGTGGTACTTTGTATAACAGGATGTGAAGCCCTATACCTGGACATGGGCCATTTTGGGAGAAAGGCCATCCGTTTTTCGTGGTATTTTCTGGCACTGCCCGCCCTGTTGTGCAATTATTTCGGGCAGGCCGCTTTAATCCTTGCTGATCCGGGGCAGATTCAAGACCCGTTTTATGGACTTGTGCCCAGGTCCTTGCTGTACCCTATGGTGGTGTTGGCGACGGCTGCAACGATTATTGCGTCGCAGGCAATTATTTCCGGGGTTTTCTCGATGACGAGGCAGGCCATGCAGTTGGGCTATATCCCTCGCATGCGAGTCATCCATACCTCGGAAATGGCCGAAGGGCAGATTTATATTCCTGTGATAAATTTCCTGATGCTTACTGCTGCGATTGCGTTGGCGTTGAGTTTCAGAAAATCCGAGAACCTGGCGGATGCTTACGGTATGGCGGTAACGGGCGACATGTTCATCACGTCCACGATTTTTTTTCTTATCAGCCGCAAAATCTGGGGCTGGGGCTTGTGGAAAGCCCTGCCGCTGGCGTTGGTTTTTTGGGTAATAGATGGCTCTTTTCTGACTACCTGTCTACTTAAATTCCTGACCGGTGGTTGGATCCCGGTTGCGACTGCCCTTTTCGTAATATTGGTCATGATAACGTGGCGCGACGGTTGGGACGCCTTGGCTGAAAAGATATACAGTATTCAAATGCGCATAGACAGTTTCATCAAGCTTATCTCCGATAGCAATTGTGTGCGGCTTCCCGGAACCGCCGTCTTTCTCTCCACATTCCAAACCGAGGTGCCGCCAATGCTCCAATATCATCTGAACCACATTGGCGCGCTGCACGAACGGGTAGTGATCCTGTCCATTCTTCCGAGCGACGTCCCGGAGGTCCCAGAGGGAGAAAAGCTCGATATCCGCAATCTTGGCCAGGGAGTATACCGCATCACCGTGTACTCGGGCTTTATGGAGACCCCGAATGTTCCCGCAATGCTGACTTTGGCGAAGGGGAAAATCCCTGATATTGATCCATTGAGCACGGTATATTATCTTGGAAGGATTTCCCTTGTCCCAGCCAAAGAAAGAGTTATGGACCCTGTGCGCAGGTTATTATTTTTCTTTATGCAGCGCCTTGCTCTGAGTCCGGTCGTGTATTACGGCATACCGCCGGACCGGGTTCTGGAATTGGGCGTGCAGCTTGAATTCTAGAGGTCAGTGTCCTACTGATTTCTGTTCGAAACGTACAGCGCTGACAAGACGATCGCAGGTGACAGGTACAGGAAGAAGTGGTTGCTCGGAGAACCAATTTCCTATGAGGAGACCTTCCCCACATTCTCCTCATAGCTATTTTGACGAGTCCGTCAACAATCCAACACGCAGCCGGAGGCTAGCGCCGCGCGCCCGAGCATCGTGCGTGTCGGCAGCGCTGTAGTTGGCGTGCACACGTCGGGGCGAACGACTTTTTACCAAATGAACGGTATAAGGCGATGCCGAACCTTTTTCTGGTATTCCGTATATCCAGACAGATTCTTTGCGAGAAAGCTCTCCTCGTCATAGAGCCGCCATATCAGGAATGGCAGCATGGTCATGAGAGGGAGGAAACCCCAAAACGACCCCAAGGCAAGGGGCGTGCCCACCAGGTACAATAATGCGCTTGCGTACATCGGGTGGCGTACAATTGCATACGGCCCCGTAGAAATGACCTTCTGATCCTTGACGACTTCGATGGTCGCTGAAGTGAAGGGGTTCTCTTTGTAGACTAGGAAAATGAAATAGAACCCTGTCACCACGAGAAAGTCCCCGACGATAACACAGGAGAACGTCATTGTAGACCACCCGAGGCGGTGGTCGAGCGCAGGGACGACTAGAAGGGAAATGAAGCCGATTGAGGTACAGAGCATAATAAGCTTCTGTTTTCTTAGCTTCTCAGCAGTTGGCCCGCCACGCATGCGACGCTCGAGAAGCGCTGGGTCCTTTTTCATGAGATAGAGCGTGGTCAGGAGGGATGCCCCCGTAAAGATCGATAGGTACACCCATGCGTGCCAGTAGTGGATGGTCCCAGCTGAAATGAATAGCAGAAGGCCCATTACGACTGCCAGGACGACGAGGCTGAGCCATGCTTGTAAATTGAGATTGTGCATGGTCCTATCTTACCACGGGCAAGATCATCGCACTGCATTGGTCGCAACGATAAAGGGTTCTATGCATAATCAGCTATTTCCATTCTATGCCTAACGCCAGCCATGGGCGGGGTCGGCCCAAAGGACGGCTGTCATTATCGCTAATTCCACTTGTACTCGTCACTGTAGACAGTATGTCACAGGTCTGACGCATAGGAGAGACGTCACCGTGCATATTTCGGGGAGAATCTGACTCGTGCCCTCTCTGTAATGCACGCGAACTACAATATCTTCCGCGCACCTTCTACGCACCCAGTCCTAGGGGTGAAATCCTATATAAATCAATTTAACTAGTGCTGTTCGAATCGGCTCGCCCCGACCAGCCAATATTAAGGCTTTGAAAGTTTTTTCCGATCCTTAATTTTTTGTCGATGTCGGGACTCTGTCGGAATACTGTTTTCCAGGAGCTTCACCGCTTTCTTTAATTGAGACTGAATGGCATGGACATATCGTTGCATCGTGGTGAAACTGGCATGCCCGAGAAGAGTCTGAAGGCTCTTCAAATCAGCGCCCTTGTGGATCAGATGAGTGGCAAAGGTATGCCGGAGCATGTTAGGGCGTGATCTTCTTATTTATTCCGGCTCTCCTCGTTGCCGTATCAAGACACCTTCGTATGCTTTTGACTGGCTTTCCGTCTCGACTGAAAAGATACTCCCTATCATGATTGTCTGCTAAGATCTTTCTGATAACGCCCATGGCTACATTATTCAAAGGCACCGTCCTTTCTTTATTAGTTTCAATTATAAATAGTGGCGGCTTAGAAGTGACCTTAGCACTCATCATCTCTAGATCGATGTCTTTCCATTCAAGGTAGATTAATTCTTTGGGCCTGAGGCCTGTCATGAGTCAGAAGAGCACCATTTTAAAAGACGGGGCATATTTGAAGGTAGACAATAACCTCGCCAGCTCCATAGGCGGGAGAACTACTTGCTGTTAGAGGATTTGCTGGGGGGCGCAGGATCCGTTAAGAGGCAATTAACGGACCCAGAGCAAAAGGGGAGCCGTCCGTTTTTCCACATGCGTTCAAAACGAAATGGAGGCAAAAATATTTTAACTGACTAACAAGTAATCTTTCGTTCCCTAAGGCAAAGCAAGTTGCACGCACGCCCAGCATGAGAACGCGCCATCGAACGGCGTTTGCCATGTTGTGCCCTCGTTGCTTCTACGAGTGTGAATAGGCTCTTGAAACTAGCCGGTGGAACCGACCTGAAAGACGGAAGCTCGACCTGGCGGTGATGTTGAAGCCGCCTCTTATCAAGACCTTCGCGATGAATTCGCCGGGCTTCAAGGTGAGATTGGAAGGCGCGGTTTCGTATTTCCCGTAGAGTTGACAGTGGAATCGCTGGACGTCAACGTTCCAACCTCGACGAGCCTTCCTGGCCGGTATTGGTCTTTATAGCACACTATACGTGTGTCAGGGCCGCAAATATTGGTTTAGGAGACTAGGAGTGCGCCTCCAAAAAAACGCTCAACACTAAACCTTTATTGAACTACAAGATTAATTTGACCTTTTTTACATAATCACAAGTCGGCGACAGTCTTCTTGCCGTGTCCAATCGCTTTTTCCAGGGGCTTAAGGAGGGCAAAGAACGCGAGTCCAACGGCGAAGCACATGGCGGACATCAGCAGGAAGAAATTCTCCTTGGACATCTTTGCCCAAAACGTTCCAAGATAACCCGACAGGTAGTTGCCGAAAAAACTCGACAGGAACCAGACACCCATCATCATGGAGACTATCCGAGCAGGAGAGATTTTGGTCACCAGAGAGAGTCCTACAGGAGAAAAAAAGATCTCACCGATCGTCAATACCAAGGCGTAAGCGACTAACCAGAAAAGGTTGGTCTTTGGGTTGACCACCAGTTCCCTGGCTGGCAGAACCAGGATCAGAAAGGCCGTAGCCAGTACAATACAGCCGGTTCCCATCTTGGCAATGCTCGACGGCTCTTTTCCTCGACGGTCTTGCCAGTTCCATAAGATATTCACTAGAGGAACCAATATAAAGATCATGAGTGGGTTGAAGGACTGATACCACGAGGCCGGCATCTCCCGGCCAAAGATCATCCGGTCAGTACGGACGTCGGCCCAGAGCGCCATCGTGTTGCCCTGCTGCTCATAAACACTCCAGAAAACTATGCTCAGCGCCATCATGACGAAAATGGCACCGATCTTCAGCCAGTCGTCCTTGGTCATCGGTTCCAAGGGAGTCTTCATTTTGGAACCTTCTTTTTGCATGATTAGATCGGGGGCAAGGTACTTCTGCCCCCAGAGATACACGACAAGCCCGATGACCATGCCGACACCGGCCGCGCTAAAGCCCCAGTGAAAGCCCATTCTCTCGCCCAGAGTCCCACATATTAAAGGTGAAAAAAACGCACCAAGGTTGATTCCCATGTAAAAGATGCTGAACGCATGGTCGCGTCTGTGATCGCCCGGAGGATACAGAGCACCGACCTGCGTTGAGATGTTGGGCTTGAAGGCGCCATTTCCAAGGATCAGAAAGATTAGCGCTGGGAAGAACATGTTTTCAAAGGCCATCATGAAGTGTCCGATAGCCATTAAAACTGCTCCCAGGATGACAATCCGCCGCTGTCCGAGGAGCCGGTCCGCGAGAATGCCGCCGAATAACGGAGTAAAGTACACAAACCCGGTATAGAGCCCATATATCTGCGATGACCGTTCCTGTGTGAACTGCAGATGCTTGATCATATAATAGACAAGCAGC
>JBKQMP010000163.1:0-14086 GCA_052146665.1 Dissulfurispiraceae bacterium | reverse complement strand
TTGCACTTATCGTCACTTTAAGATTGACCAAGAGATCTTCCGGGACATCTTTTATAAATTTTGCAAGCAGAAAGTCATATCTGCCTGGCTTCAAATCAATGACTAACGACCAGGGAAGTCTTTCACTTAGTGTCCCCTCAGCTTTTACAACTACCTTGCTATCAAAGAGATGTGCAAGAATATTGACTTGCTTGCCCTTCATCGTCCCCTTAATGTCCCCCGTACCTATTGAAAAAGCTCTGTAGGTGCCGCCATTGATCATGCTTGTTATTTCGATATTGGGATTTTCCAAGGTACCATCTCCTCGGACCTTTAATTCGGTCAATTTAACGTCCTCAAGGGAATTGGCTTGCAGTAGTTGTCTATACTTTTCAGGAACAACTTCGAGAAAATTCACTTTTTTGCTTTTAGCTTCAAAAACAAAGCGCTTGTCGACAAATAACTTCCCGTTCACCTGCAGGACAGTGGCCCCCCTTGTTATACTCATGTTGCTGACACTAAGGGTTTTTTTCTCATAGGACAGCTTTCCATCCAGATGATCTGCCGAATAGATGTCATAAAGTGTGAGTCCTTCAGCACTGAAATCACCTTTAAAGCTGATGTCTTCCGGTTTTCCCTCGATTGCGAAGCCGGCGTTAAGAGTTCCACTCAGGGGCGGTGCACCAGAAAATGATCCGGCTAACTCTTTTACAGACATATTTTTGCTGGTCACCTGAAGATCATACTCTGGGCCTGCTAATTCAAAAAGTGTGTGTGCTTTCGGGAAAAAAATCCTTCCTGTGGTCTTAAATTCCTCTTTGGAGGAACGTGCGGACAAGTTTTTTAATGTCAAAAGATTTTTTCTATACGTCACTGTACCTTCCACAGCATCAAACCTTATCACCTGGTCTTTTAACACCGAAGGCATGTTGAGGGATGCGGTTGAAAAATGAGCACCGACTCCTCTGAAAGTTAGATCGATGAGGGGATCTTCAAACGTGCCTGAAACCAGGAAAGATATCTCCCCGGGTCCTGACACACCAGTGAAATATGGTGCGGACAGGTCAGCGGTGTTCGAGGTGGTGCCATGTCCGACGAGATTTAATAAAGTGTTATGTAGATTCACACTGCCATTAGCGACGGCCTGAGACTTACCTGTTGAAACAATAATATTCTTGAAATCAATGAGGTCTTCCTTCATTGAGAAGTCACCCTTTATCTCTTGAATCCTACCGAGAACGTCTCCGCCCGTCGTTGAGTTCATATAGATAAAGCCGCCATGCGGATTGAACGCGTTCCCTGACGAGGCAATCTCCCCTGAGATCTTACCTTCCGGGAGATGAGGGTCCCACTTTATCAATTTGACCACCCCTTTACTGCTCACTTCTTTGGCCACGACCTTAAAGCTGAAATAGTCTACAATCGGCAATTTTAATTGAGCCTCTATATCTGCTGATCCATTATAGAGGAGCGCCTTTCCTTCCTCAAATCGCATGATGCCATCTTTGTAATTCACCTTGCAGTCAAGTTTATCCACGTCTACTCCAAAGATATCCCCACCAATCAGCTTCGCTTTGCCACTGCCTGTTAGATCATTAAAATATCCTTTTAGATTACCGTCGAATTCGATGTGTCCCTTGAGTTCATCGCTGACCTTGAGCAATTCCATGAGAGTTTCCAAGTAAACATCGCCTTTAAGCTTTAGATCAACGAATATCCTGTCGAATCCGGATGATATATTGTCGAACGTCACCGAACCCTCGGCGTGTAGACGCCCCTCACCCCTATTTTTTAGTCCAAAAATTATCTTAAAGGAATCGACAAAGATATCTGCCTCAGCCCTAAAGAACCCTCTCATTTCATCAAGCCAGAGATTACCCGATGTCTTGACCTCAGAATCTAACGAAACAAATTTAAAACTCTTCAGTTCTATTTTTTTATCTTTCAACGAGAATTCCGTTCTAACGCTGCCTCTTAACTCTGGAATACCGGCTTTAGCTAACTTGACCAATGTTGAAGAAACCTGAAATCTCGGTGCCTTCGATAGAGTGGCCTCTATGTTCATGTCCTTTAATACAGTCTCCATGTCGTTGTCCTTGAAGGTCATTGCCCCACCGCTAATAGCCAGAGACTTGATGGATACCTCAAATGGCATTTTTTTCTCTTCCGAAAGATACCGCTTTATGTTGTTTATGAGTTGATCAAGTGCATTCCTTGCCAACAAAATCTCCGGCTCTCTAACGACAATCTTTTTTATGATTATCTCCTTTGTGAGCAATCCGGAAAGGCCAATATATCCTTTGACACTGGTGGCAGAAAACAGCCTTTTGCCATCATTATCAAGTGCGTTAATATTTTTCACGCCGATATAAAGGGGAAATAGATTAATGTATATTTTCTGTGCGGTAATTTTTTCTCCGGTTGCATGCTCCAGTTCCGGTAAAATGATACCCTTTAACGCATTCGATACATTCGTTCCTCTCAACAGGATGACAAGGCAAACGATCAAGAGAATAATCGTTATATATATGATTTTTCGCTTCATATCAATTTTATCTGTAACTGAATTAAACCTTTGCTCAGAATTCTTGCCATTAATTATAATCTGGCAATCGAACTGTTCTTCGATGCTCGACCCATACCTCGCATGTTTCACGGATGCGAGTTGTCTGCATCACTTCTTCCCTGCAGTGTGCTATTTACTAGGCATGCCGATCGTTAACGTTATCCCGCCTCTCTTAATGGACATGGCCCTTTACACTTTCAAAATCTGCATTTCGGCTTCATATATTGCCGCCAAAAGTTTCACGATAACGTTCCACGTAAGCTTGGCGCCATGATACTGCAAATAAAAAACGTCTTGGGCAATTGCATCCTCAGTGTTTATAATCGCAGATATGATGTCTATCTCGTGAAGGATCAACTGTCGCGATATATCAAACAACAATCCTATTCTATCAGGTAGGAGCAACTCAAAGAGTGTATATTCCTTTGAGCTTTCATTGTCAATTTCCATAAAAGGTTCAAATCTCTTGTACACCACGGATTGTTGGGCGTGATTTTTTGAAATAATATGAGGGCCAGACGTGAGGGGAAGCCCTGAGTCAAGGACGATCACTCTGGTCAGATCCTCAATTATTTGTTTTTCCATGCCTTCCCAACACATTTCCCTCCAGTTTGAAATGAGAACTTTATCGACTACTAGTCCACTTTTCCCAGTGTAAAGCCTTGCGCGATATATGTTTAATTCCCTGACGCTCAGCACACTAAGGATTTTCGAAAACAGGCCTATCCTATCAGTCGTTATAATGATAAATTCCGCAGTGCCGTCCGTCTTTTCTCTGATCGAAACGGCAAGTCTTTCTTGAGTCAGTTCTTGTGCTATCTGAAAATCCATCTTTATGTCCTCAAGTGTGTTTGAAATCAGATATCTAGGAGGCAAATCTTCAATAAAAGCTTGAAGTGCCGCATCAGTTATCTGAGAATGATGAGCCACCATTCCCCTTAAATGGTCTCTAGTCTTCCGATACAAATCAAGGAACAGGTAGGCCTTCCATTCAGTCCAGAAGTGTGGGTTGACCGCGGTCATATCTGCGTAGGTCATCAGATATAACGCGTTGAGGTTTTCTTCGTTGTCTACCACGTCTGCGACCTGTGCGATTGTCTCCTGTGCCTCAGTATCCCTCGTGAGCGCAAGTGTTGAGAGGACGACATGCTCTTTTACTAGGAATTCAATCCTCTTACGGTCATCCGCGGCGATATTGAGCCTCTCAAGTATCCCTTTAATGATCCTATATCCTGCGTCGACGTGCCGTCTTGAGAGACCTTTTCCAATATCATGTAGAAGAACAGCCAGAAATAGGACCTCCTGTTTGACGGTTTTCAGTATATCTGAGAGGTATTGTAATTTAATATGTTTCGTGAATTTCAGCGCCTCCAGATTCCTTATAGCGATTAAGCTGTGTTCGTCTACAGTATATCTGTGAGAAGGCTCATAAACGACAAGGTGTCGGATTCTGCCGAACTCGGGCAGGACTCTATCCAAAATGCCAGTCTCGTGCATCTCATGAAGCGTTTCGTAGACTCGGTTACTTCTCAAAATGTCTAAAAAAAACTGGTTCGTCTTACTGGATGTCGTGGTTTTTTTGCGGATTAGAAGAGATTTTGATCTCAATATGTCTTTGATCTGATAGCTGAACCTTTTTCCCGTGCTGGCGTATATATAAAACGCTTCAAGGATTTTGTCAGGACTGTCAAGGACCGACTTATCTTTAACGACTAATTCATTTCTTGAGAGGTAGAAATCATCCGTAATTTTTTTGAATCCAAAGGAGACGGGTAACCTAAAAAAACTGCTTGCCGAAAGATCGATCACGTGAGTGAGAACGTCAGTAATGTTCTTTACTTTTTTATAATAGAGCCTCATCAGTACTTCTGCACAAAAGAATTTCTTTGTGTCTTTTAATCTCAGGATCTTCGACACCCTCTCCTGAATGTCAAGAGACAACACATCATTTTTTCTTCCTGAGATACAGTGTAATGATATCCGTGTCTTAACAAGAAAGTCACAGGCCTTAATAAAATCTCTGTAATCTCGCGCCGACATGACTTTTGTGTAATCTTCAACATCACTTATTTTAGAAACAATTCTCAGAAGCCACGATATTGAATGAATATCTCTTAAGCCACCCCTCCCCTCTTTGAGATTAGGCTCCAGAAGATATAGGGAATCACCATAAAGTTTATGCCTTCTTTCTATTTCTCTCAGTATATCTCCCACAAACTTTTTTTTCCCTCGGTAAAGGATTTTTTGGTAGGCCTCCCTCTTGAATTCCTGAAAAAGTCCCTGGCTTCCCGTGATAAACCGACTTGGTAAGAGTGAGGTCCTCGTCTTCATGTCACTCATTGCATCTTCGACGCATTCCTCCATAGTCCTAAAAGAGTGACTGATATTAAGACCCAGATCCCAGAGGGAATAGAGAACCGACTCTGCCGTTTCTTTTGTAATGCTATTCTTATCCCTCGCCAGCAACAAAATATCGATATCAGAGAAAGGGAAAAGTTCCCTGCATCCATAACCCCCAAGAGCCACCAGCGCCAAATTGTCTTGTGGTAATTGACTAAAATCTTTTCTGGCAGACCAGTACGCTTCAGTGAGTAGGTTATCTATGGTTCTTGTAAGGCCGCAGACGACTGACTGGCCATCCACTCCTGAGATAATCAGATTTTCTGCCTTAATGCACACATCTTCAGACATAACTTTTCTCATGTTTAAGCGCCTCTGCCACAATTCCATATGATGTTGATATAATTAAATATATTTATTTTCAAATGCACTTTAGTAACTCGACAGCATCTAACGGGTAGAATTTGGACATCGGCTATCTTGGTACTAAGACATTTCATAGTTAAATATACCATAAGAATCCCTTCACAAGATTAATTTAGACCAGGTAGAAGAGGTTTTTTTTGCCATTTTTTTGGAGTGACCGTGATTGTTATGTGTTGACATCTTTTTGTTAATTTTGCTAAAATCTCGAAATTTATCCTTAAAGGACGATACTATGCAAGACACTCTAGACAAACTTCTGCAAAAATTCAGGGAGGACGGTGGCAACCTCATTACCCTTTTACAGGAAACCCAGGATGCATTTGGATATGTTCCCAAAGAGGCTGTATACTGGTTTGCCGAACAGCTTGATTTGCCTGCCAGCCGTTTTTTCGGCATTTCGACATTTTATGCTCAGTTTAAACTCCGCCCGAGGGGGAAAAATGTCATCACGGCTTGCTGCGGAACGGCCTGCCATGTTAAGGGCATTGAAAGAGTCGTCAATGCGGCGAAAAGAGAACTTAGTCTCGACGATGAACAGGATACCACAGAAGATGGGAATTTCACCCTTGAGAAATTGGCTTGTCTTGGTACATGTAGTCTTGCGCCAGTGGTGATCATCAATAACAAAGTTTATGGCAAAATAACCCCCGAAAAATTGAATAAAGAAATAAAGGCGATAAAAAAGGAAAAACATGGCTAACGCGGATAAAGTGACGATAACGATCTGTATGGGCCCAGGCGGCATAGCGTCCGGAGGATACGAAGTCCTTTCCTCATTTGAATCAGCCCTAAAAGAGGCACGTATTGCAGCAGACATTAAGGACCGATGCACTTTACATAAGGTTGGATGTCTTGGCTTGTGCGCGAAGGACGTGCTTGTCGATGTGAAAATCAATGGCAGCAAGACGACTTACCAGTATGTCAAACCGGAAATGGTTCAAAGAATCGTGGATGAGCATATCATTGCAGGAACCCCTGTTTTGGAATGGCTTGGAGACGAGGATTACCATAAGTTTTATGAGAAACAGATGAAAGTAGTTCTTGCGGATTGCGGAGTCGTTGACCCTGAAAGTTTAGACTCCTATTTAGCGATCGGCGGCTATAAGGCAACAGAAAAAGTGTTGAACTCCATGAGTCCTGAAGATGCTATCGCAGAGATAAAAAAGTCGGGCTTGAGAGGACGAGGGGGAGCTGGGTTTCCTACGGGGGTTAAATGGGAGACTTGCCGGAAAGTCGCCTCTGATCAAAAATATATCATCTGCAACGCTGATGAGGGAGATCCCGGAGCATTCATGGATCGAGCTGTATTGGAAGGCAATCCACATTCGGTCATTGAGGGGATGTTGATAGGTGCCTATTCTATAGGGGCTGACAAGGGCTATGTCTATATAAGGGCAGAATATCCCCTTGCGGTCGAAAGACTTTCTCATGCACTCGTGGAAGCCAGAGCAAAAGGTTACCTTGGTAAGAATATTCTCAATAAAGGGTTTAATTTTGACATAAAGATAAAGCTCGGTGCTGGCGCCTTTGTTTGCGGGGAAGAGACGGCGCTTATTGCATCGATTGAGGGCCAACGGGGGATGCCCAGACCAAAGCCACCCTTCCCTGTTTTCTGCGGGCTCTGGGGCAGACCGACGGTCATTAATAATGTTGAAACACTTGCCAATATACCATATATTATCACCAGCGGCGCTGATTGGTATGCGTTTTTTGGGACAGAAAAATCTAAGGGCACCAAGGTCTTTGCGCTGACAGGAAAGATCAAGAACACCGGCCTAATAGAAGTCCCTATGGGAATCACCTTGAGAGAAATCATTTATGATATCGGTGGCGGCATTGAAGGCGGAAAGGCCCTGAAGGCAGTCCAGACAGGAGGTCCCTCTGGTGGTTGTATCCCGGCTGATTTGCTTGACATAAATGTGGACTATGAATCACTGGCCAAAGTGGGCTCCATCGTTGGTTCTGGCGGGATGATTGTACTTGATGAAGATAACTGCATGGTTAACATGGCAAAATACTTTCTTGCCTTTACGCAGGCAGAATCTTGCGGCAAGTGCGTGCCATGCAGAATTGGAACGAAAAGGCTCCTGGAAATACTTGATAGAATCACCCGAGGCCTTGGCAGGGAAGGTGATATAGAGCTCTTGCAAAAGTTGAGCAAGGACATCAAGGCGGCCTCTCTCTGCGGGCTTGGTCAGACAGCGCCTAACCCTGTACTGAGCACTCTTAACTATTTTAGAGAAGAATATGAAGCGCATATAAGGGATAAAAAGTGTCCTGCAAAGGTCTGTAAGGATCTGCTCATTTATTCCATTCTAGAAGAAGTCTGCACCGGTTGCGGAGTTTGCCGCAGGGCATGTCCAGCAGGTGCCATCACTGGTGATAAGAAGAAACCGCACAAATTGAATGCTGAGTTATGCATTAAATGCGGAGCATGCTTTGAAGTATGCAAATTCAAGTCGGTTAATAGGGAGTGAATCATGTTGAAAATAACAATAGATGGCAAATCAATCGACGTTCCCGAGGGAGTTACCGTTCTTGATGCGGCCAGGCTGCATGACCTTCCCATACCCACGCTGTGTCATCATCCCAAACTAACTCCGTTCGGGGGTTGCAGGTTGTGCGTGGTAGAAATAAAGGGCATCCCGAGGCCGGTTACCTCCTGTACCACACCTGCCACAGAAGGGATGGAGGTCACCACTTCCTCCCCTCTCCTTGAAGATTTAAGAAAAACCGTACTGGAATTGATCCTCTCCGACCATCCAAATGATTGCATGGTGTGCGAAAAGGCGGGGGATTGCACGCTCCAGGAGCTTGCATATTTTTATGGTGTGAAAGGTGACGAATTTGCGGGGGAAAGAAGAATTTATAAACAGAAAGATCTGAACCCCTTTCTAGATAGAGACATGGAGAAATGCATCCTCTGTGGAAGATGTGTGAAGGTATGTGAAGAAGTTCAAGGTGTCGGTGCTATAGACTTTTCATACAGGGGGTTTAAATCAAAGATATGCCCGCCTTATGAAGAAGACCTTAAGTGCGAGTTCTGTGGACAATGCGTGTCCGTTTGTCCAACAGGCGCACTCACAGGGAGGCAGTGGGAATTAAAGGGAAGACAAAAAGACATCAAAGAAGTCGATACTATCTGTCCATATTGTGGGACAGGATGCAACATCACCCTTCATACCAGAAGAAATGAGGTAATCAGGGTGTCGTCCAAGCCTGATACGTGGAATGAAGGGTGGCTTTGTGTGAAGGGCAGGTTCGGCTACAGCTTTATCAATAGTCGCGACCGTCTTACAAAGCCGCTTATTAAAAAAGAGGGGGTATTTGAGGAGACTTCTTGGGAAACTGCCCTGAATTATACAGCGGCAAGACTCAATGAAATAAAATTGGATTCCGGTCCCGATGCAATTGGCGGGCTAGCATCTGCCAGGTGCACGACAGAGGAGAACTACCTCTTCCAGAAGCTCATGAGGGCAGCAATCGGCACCAATAATGTAGATCACTGCGCCCGTCTCTGACACTCCCCAACGGTGGCCAGTCTGGCCGCCATATTCGGATCAGGTGCGATGACCAATTCCATAAGGGAGATTGAAGGACTAGAAGTAATTTTCATCATTGGATCGAACACAAAAGAGTCACATCCAGTCATCGCCAACAAAATGATAAAGGCATACAGGAAAGGCGCAAAAATAATCGTCGCTGACCCAAGAAGGGTGCCAATGTCGAGGTTTGCCGAAGTTACGCTGAACCTCAAGCCTGGCACTGATGTTGCCCTGCTCAACTGTATTGCTCATGTCATTTTGAGGGAAGGCCTCCACAATAGAGAGTTTATCGAAAACAATGCTGAAGGCTTTGAGGAGTGGAAAAAGGAAATAGCAACTTATACTCCTGAATATGTCGAGACGCTGACCGGTGTGCCAAAGGAGCTGATCATAAAGGCGGCAAAGCTTTACGGAGGTTCTAGGAAGGCCGCTATCTTTTATACCATGGGGATAACACAGCATACCACTGGCTATGATAATGTGAGTGCCGTCGCAAATCTCGCGCTTCTCACGGGAAACATAGGAAGGGAGTCCACAGGCATTAACCCGTTGAGGGGTCAGAACAATGTCCAAGGCTCATCGGATGCTGCATGCATGCCCAACGTGTATCCCGGATATCAGGTCATTGACCTTCCCGAAGTCAAAAGTAAGTTTGAGAAAGCGTGGGGTGTTTCACTCTCTTCCACTAAAGGAATTACCGCCACTGAGATGATACCCGCTGCAATAGAGGGAAAATTAAAGGCGATGTATATCATGGGGGAGAACCCCGTCATCAGTGATCCTAACTCAACACACACGATAAAGGCACTGGAAAGCCTTCAGTTCCTTGTTGTCCAGGACATTTTCATGACCGAAACCGCAGCACTTGCAGACGTCGTGCTGCCATCTGCGTGCTTTGCAGAAAAGGACGGGACCTTTGCCAATACCGAGAGGAAGGTCCAGAGGGTGCGAAAGGCTGTTGAACCACCTGGTGAGGCAAAAGATGACATGTCCATAGTAATAGAACTTTCAGCGAAGCTCGGCTACAAGATGCAATATTCCTCACCTGAAGAGGTACTAAAAGAGTTTGGTCAACTCTGGCCTGCTCTTGCCGGTATTACTTATGAACGGATAGACAAGAATGGTATCCAGTGGCCATGCACATCAAAAGAACATCCTGGTACTCAATACCTGTATAAAGGTGGCTTCCCCAGAGGCAAGGCCCCCTTCACCATCACGCCATATATAGAGCCCGCAGAGAGCACGGATGAGCAATATCCATATATTCTTACCACCGGCAGGAATCTTTATCAGTACCACACAGGTTCCATGACGCGGAAAGTGGAACCCATAGAGAAACATGCGGGTGAGGCCTACGTCGAGATTAGCCAGGCAGACATCGACAAGCTCGATGTCAAGGAAGGTGACATTGTAACAGTAATTTCTAGGCGCGGCAAGATAGATATCAAGGCAAGAGTCACATCTGGAATCTCTGCAGGCACCGTCTTCATCCCCATGCATTACAGGGAGGCGGCAGCTAATGTCTTAACCAACGATGCCTTTGATCCCTATGTTAAGATACCAGAGTTCAAGGTGTGCGCCGTGAAGATAGAAAAAAAATTATATGAGGGGGAATGGCAATGGTAAACGTGCATGATTTAAAAAAACAGGTACTGTTTAGGGACATCGACGAAAGGGACCTCCAGAAGCTTGCTGCCAAACTTGAGGTGCGTTCATATAAAGTGGGTGACTATCTCTATAAGGAGGGAGAGGAGCGGAAAGGCCTTTACCTTATCCATTCAGGTAGGGTCGAAGTGACCAATATAGTGGCTGGGGGTATCGAATACCCGCTCTTTGTGAGTGGCCCCGGAAGTTTTTCAGGCGTAATGGTGCTTTTTGGAGAAACGCAACACGAGACAAATGGAAAGGCCCTTGGGGATACGACGGTTTATCTTTTCCCAAAAGAGGAAATTGAGTCCATAGAGAATCATGATGTGATCCTTGCCTATCAGATTTTTAAGAACCTCGCCCATCTCTTTAGCGTAAATTCTCTCAAGATGTTTAGGAAGATCAGGGATCTCATGCTTGTCAGTGCCAAGTCCGGTGAGAATATATAAGCGAAACATCTTACTCTAACTGATCAAGAGAGTTACTAACTTTTTTAAAAAGCAGAAAGAGAAATAACAATTTTTTAAGGAGGTCGCATGTCAGCAAAAATCATCAGTGGTACTGCAGTAGCCGCCCAGATAAGGGAGGAACTCAAGAAGGAAGTCGCTGAAATGAAGGACAAGCACGGGCTTGTGCCAGGGTTAGTGACTATCCTAGTGGGGAAAAGCCCCGCTTCGATCAGTTACGTGACCGGCAAGCAGAAAACGGCCCATGAACTGGGTTTCTATTCAATCCAAGACGATCAGCCTGAGGATATCTCCGAAGCGAATCTGCTCAAGCTCGTCGAAAAATACAACCATGACCCGAAGATACATGGCATCCTCGTGCAGCTTCCGGTGCCCAAACACATTGATGACAAAAAAGTCCTCAATGCGATAGACCCAGATAAGGATGTGGACGGCTTTCATCCGGTGAATGTTGGACGTCTGATGATCGGCGGCAAGGAAGCAAAATTTCTACCCTGCACGCCCGCGGGAATTCAGGAACTGATCGTGCGCTCTGGTTTTGAGACCGCAGGCGCTGAGGTCGTCGTGGTGGGACGCTCGAATATCGTTGGAAAACCCATTGCTATGATTATGCTTCAGAAGGCGAAGGGTGCAAACTCGACCGTGACCATCGTGCATACTGGCACGAAGAACCTTGAAGCCCACTGTAAGCGGGCTGAAATTCTCATTGTTGCGGCAGGCGTGCCAGGCCTTGTGAAACCTGAATGGATCAAGCCTGGCGCTTGCGTCATTGATGTAGGCGTTAACCGCGTCGGTGAAAAGATCAGTGAGAAAACCGGAAAGCCTATACCCATTCTCAGGGGTGACGTTGACTTCGACAAGGCCAAGGAGATTGCTGGCGCAATAACTCCAGTACCAGGCGGTGTGGGACCGATGACGATTACCATGCTTATGAAGAATACGGTGAAGTCTGCAAAACTACATGCCGGCATAACCGGGTAATTTAGATACGTTTGCCTGTTTAAATTGCTCAACACGCTAATTTGTGATTTTAAGGAATCACTTTAGAGAATTTAAAATAATTTTAGGAGGTTTCTTATGCCGTATGATGCAACGAAGTTAGCTGACTGGCAGATTTCTGAAGAAGCAGAGAAGAAAATGCCGACTCCCGAGGATTGGCGTGAACGATTGGGACTCCAAAAGGACGAAATGTTACCCATGGGCCGCCTTTCCAAGATTGACTTTCTCAAAATCATCAAGCGTCTCAAAGACAAACCAGATGGAAAGTACATTGAGGTAACCGCGATCACACCAACCCCTTTAGGCGAGGGTAAAAGCACTACTTCGTGCGGGTTGATGGAAGGCTTGGGGAAGCGTGGTGTAAACGTTGGTGGAGCTCTGCGCCAGCCTTCAGGCGGTCCTACGATGAATGTCAAGGGTACAGCGGCTGGCGGGGGCAACTCCCTGCTAATTCCCATGACTGAGTTCTCCTTAGGCTTGACCGGCGACATCAATGACATTATGAACGCCCATAATCTCGCGATGGTGGCCCTCACCTCTCGCATGCAGCATGAGCGTAATTACAATGATGAACAGCTTCAGCGCCTCACTAAAATGAGACGGCTCGACATCGACCCCACTCGCGTAGAGATGGGTTGGATCATGGATTTCTGCGCCCAGAGCCTCCGCAATATCATCATCGGCATTGGCGGAAGGCAGGACGGTTTCATGATGCAGTCGAAGTTTGGTATCGCCGTTGGCTCAGAGTGCATGGCCATCTTGTCAGTCGCCAATGACTTGGCAGATCTGAAGCAGCGTTTAAACAACATCACTGTGGCTTTTGACAAGAATGGAAAACCGGTTACAACCGGTGATCTAGAAGTTGGTAACGCCATGGCCGCATTCATGCGCAATACCATTAACCCCACCCTCATGTGTACCGCAGAATACAATCCCTGCTTTGTCCATGCAGGGCCTTTTGCTAACATCGCCGTCGGTCAGTCCTCGATCATCGCTGACCGGGTCGGCTTGAAATTATTCGATTACCATGTGACTGAGTCAGGTTTTGCTGCTGATATTGGATTCGAAAAATTCTGGAATGTGAAGTGTCGATTCAGTGGTTTGAAGCCTCACGTATCGGTGCTTACAACAACCATTCGCGCCTTGAAAATGCACGGTGGAGGTCCAAAGGTAGTTGCTGGTAAGGCTCTGCCAGAAGAATACACCAAGGAAAATGTGGCATTACTGGAGAAGGGTTGCACTAACATGGTCCATATGATTAACGTCATTCGCAAGTCTGGCATAAACCCAGTGGTCTGCATCAACCGTTTCTACACTGATACAGATGCCGAAGTGGCTACTGTTAAGAAGGTCGCGGAAGCTGCGGGCGCCCGTTGTGCCGAATCTCAACACTGGCTCAAGGGCGGTGAGGGAGCCTTAGAACTGGCGGATGCGGTCATCGATGCCTGCAACGAAAAGAACGACTTCAAATACTTATACCCATTGGAGATGAAGCTTCGCAACCGCGTGGCACTCATCGCTAAAGAAGTGTACGGCGCCGATGGCGTAACCTGGCTGCCGGAAGCTGAAGCAAAGGCAAAGATGCTTGAAGAAGATCCCAAGTACGCCGACTTTGCGACGATGATGGTCAAGACCCATCTCAGCCTCACTCATGACCCGACCATCAAGGGAGTTCCCAAAGGCTGGACGCTGCCCATCAGGGATGTCTTGATTTACTCCGGAGCCAAATTCCTGTGCCCGTGTGCAGGGACGATCAGTCTCATGCCAGGCACAAGCTCGAACCCCGCATTCCGTAGGGTCGATGTGGATGTCAAGACAGGCAAGGTCTCAGGGCTGTTCTAACCTATAGTCCCTGAGCCATCTTGAATCAGTAATAAAGCACGCCTTACCTCGTGTCCTTCTTAGAGGTAATGCGTGCTTTTATTTGACCTTCCCAAGTGCTTCATCGCCTTCAATGACATACCATAACAACAAAGTAATCCCATCCTATTCGAATGCAATAAAAATGTGCGACTGAAAGGACTCAAGACTCGCGTTCTTGAAGGTCCACGTGAAAGAGCATAGCGTCAACACCCTTATGATTAACCCGAAAAGTGCAGTTGACCTGAAATAATATT
>JBKQMP010000162.1:0-5689 GCA_052146665.1 Dissulfurispiraceae bacterium | reverse complement strand
AACGGTATTGCTTGGCTTTCGCTCACCGCAGGAGAATACTCTAACGAAACACCTGACTATTTTGGTATCGATTTTACGTTGCCAACCATGACTGGCAACAACCGCATACCGATTGTCAAAGAGCGTTGGTATTATTCTAAACGAACCGTTTCACAAAAGTCTTGCAACGGCACGCCTTATATCTCCTCCCTAAAGGACGAAGTTTTACGGCGTTTGCCTGATAAATGAGATAGCGGAGCATAATAACGGTATTGTGCCAATAGTTTCGAAAGATGAACTACTCTATTGAAAGTGCTTTAGTGTCTGATTGAAGCGCGAAGACCTTATCTCGAACTGAAGATTTGTGTGATCGAATTGCATTGGATCCGGTTTTTTCTGTGCGGCGCTGCCCGCTAGACAATATGACCGGGATATAGTTAAATTAAATCGTGGAATGTGAAGATTTAGCCAGGGCGCATCCTATATCGTAAAAGGGTCTTTGATGCGAATCCTGCTGGTAGAAGATGATGTCAAGATTGCCTCGTTTATTCTGAAGGGCCTGCGGTCTGCGGGTTTCGCTGTTGACCACGCCCAAGATGGAGAGAGCGGTCTCCACATGGCTTTGACCGAGCCGTATGACACGGCTATTATAGACATTATGTTGCCGAGGTTGGACGGTCTATCGCTCATCGAAAGGATGCGAAACGAGAAGGTCAATACGCCCGTTATTATCCTGAGTGCCAGAGGATCTATTGACGACCGTGTCAAGGGCCTCCACACCGGAGGCGACGATTATATCACAAAGCCCTTCGCGTTTTCAGAACTTCTTGCGCGTGTTCAGGCTCTAATACGGAGATCTTCAGGGCAATCAGAACCAACAAGCCTGACCGTTGACGATCTATCGATGAATTTCATAACAAGAGAAGTTTTCAGGGATGACAGGAAGATTGATTTGCAGCCCATGGAGTTCTCTCTGCTTGAATATCTGATGCGCAATGCCGGACGTGTGGTTTCGAAGACCATGATCATAGAACATGTTTGGGACTATAATTTCGATCCCCAGACCAATGTTGTCGAAGCGAGGATCTGCAGGCTGAGGGACAAAATAGACAGGGACTTCACAAAGAAACTTATTCAAACGGTGCGTGGGGTAGGGTATGTTCTTAAGGAAACTGTTTAACCTCAAAAACACTCTTGCTTTCAGGCTCACCCTCTGGTATGCCGGGATTTTTACCATTTCATCATGCATCGCCTTTCTCCTCTTCTACACGCTTATCACCTCTGTCATCCAAGATCGGACGGACCAGGAACTCCTGGGCGAGGTGAGCAAATTCTCGGTGCTTCTTTCCGCTGAAGGCGTTCAGGCTGTTGCCAACAACGCTGTTCTTGAGGCCCAGGCCGCCGGAGTGAAGAAGGTTTTCTTTCGGCTTCTCGGTCAAAACGGGCAGGTCTTCTCCTCATCAAACATGTCCTACTGGAAGGAGATCGGCATCGATAAAACAGCTATAGAGCGTCTGCTTAAAAGCAGACAATCTGTGCTTGAAACGACCCTTGTCTCTGGTCGAAAAGACCAGGTGCGCATCCTTTATGCCATGCTCAGTCCCAGCATTATTGTGCAGGTCGGACAGGCCATGGAGAGTCATACGCGTATTCTAGATGCCTTCAAAGGGATATTCATCGCCACTATGGGCTTTCTGGTCGTGCTAGCCACCGGGGTCGGCTGGTTCATGGCGAGACGTTCTGTTTCTGGCATTGAGGCAATCACTCGTACAGCTCAGAAGATATCCGGCGGCACGCTCCAGGAGCGGGTTCCAGTTAAAACAAGGGGTGACGAAATCGATCAACTGGCAACCACATTCAATCGCATGCTGGATCGCATTCAGACCCTGCTCACGGAAATCAGGGAAATGAGTGACAACATCGCCCATGACCTGCGAAGCCCGATCACACGGATTCGGGGGATCGCCGAAGTCACCCTCACCACCGGGAAGTCACTGCGTGAATACGAGAGCATGGCAGCCAGCGCAATTGATGAGTGTGACCGACTTTTAGACATGATAAATACAATGTTGCTGATATCAAAAACAGAATCAGGAGTGGACACGTTCTCTCGTGAGGAAATAGATATCAGAAAGCTTGTCCGAGAAGCGTGTGAGCTATTTGCGCCCATGGCGGAAGACAAAGGCGTGAGCCTGAACTGCCAGGTGCCGGAGGAAAGCCGTCTTCTCGGCGATTCACGCATGATCCAGAGGATGTTTTCCAACCTTTTGGATAATGCCGTCAAGTACACGCCATCGGGAGGTGCCGTGACTGTTTCAGTTTCTGAGAACCCTAACAAAGAAACCGTCATATCCGTCAAAGACACCGGGATCGGGATCTCCCCGTCTGACCTTCCTCGTATTTTTGACCGATTCTACCGGTGCGATGTAAGCAGGTCTGAGGCCGGCATAGGATTAGGCCTCAGCCTCGCTAGAGCCATTGCCCGCGCGCACCACGGGGATATAGTCGTGGTGAGCAGCGTGGGTGAGGGAAGCACCTTTACCATTACCCTCCCGATGTTTCTGCCTTCTTAATCTCCAGGTATCCTAAAAAAGCTAATCTCGGTACCGCGGCGAGACACAACGGCTGCCAACCATTTCTCTGTACAGAGCATGGCACGCCGTAACATTACCAATTTGTAATCTGCAGGTAATCATCCAATCACCATCTTCCTTTTAAGATTAAAGTGTACAAAAAATCTTACGCACATTAACGGACACAGGAGGCATGAGTATGGAAGGGACTAGACGCATCAAGAGAATAATGCTTTGTTTGTTGATCGCGATTGTGCTTGTGGGATCCGGCTATGGGATCTCTTTGGCAGTAAAGAGTTCTGAAACGCCTGTCAATGGGACACAAGCAACCGCTGTGGCAATGGTGCCGGCTAACTTCAGTGATCTTGCGAGCCGAGTTAGCTCAAGTGTCATCAACGTTCAAGTTACTAAGACAGTCAAGAGTGTGGGCCACTACTTCCGTGAGAACCCCGGAGGTCCTTTTGATGACTTCTTCGGTCGCTTTTTTGGGAACAATCCTCCTGAAGACTTCCAAGAGAAAGGGCTTGGGAGCGGGTTCGTGATCAGCCGCGACGGTTATATATTGACCAACAACCATGTGGTTGAGGGTGCAAGTCAGATAAAGGTAAAAATAGCCGACGGGAAGGAGTTTGACGCCAAAGTCGTGGGCCGAGACCCCAAGACCGACATTGCCGTCATCAAGATTGAAGGCGCTTCCGACCTCAGGCCGCTCACGCTTGGAAATTCGGATGATCTCAAAGTGGGCAACTGGGTGATCGCGGTGGGGAACCCTTTCGGACTCGACCAAACAGTTACTGCGGGGATTGTAAGTGGCAAGGGGAGAGTGATTGGGTCAGGGCCTTATGACAACTACATCCAGACTGATGCCTCGATCAACCCTGGCAATAGCGGGGGGCCACTCATTAACATGAACGGAGAGGTGGTCGGAATAAACACAGCCATTATGGCGTCGGGCCACGGTATTGGCTTTGCCATCCCGATTAATATGGCAAAAGATATTGTCCCCCAACTTGAGGAGAAGGGGCATGTCACGAGGGGCTGGCTTGGCGTTAGCATTCAGGAGGTGACTCCATCGCTTGCGAAGTCATTTGGCCTCAAAGATAACAAGGGTGCCCTTGTCAGTGAGGTTATCGGGGGCGGTCCCGCGGAAAAGGCAGGCATCCAGCGTGGCGACGTTCTTCTGCAATTCGACGGCAAAGATATCAGTGAATCTCGGAACCTCCCTCAGATGGTCGCATCAACACCCATTGGCAAGGCCGTGCCCATCAAGCTGTTGAGAGATAAGCAGCTCCTTACTCGGGAGGTGAAAGTAGGAGAGATGGAATCAAAGAGCGAGGTTGCCAGTGTCCCGACCGAGAAGCCCCTCGGAGTTGCGGTCCGTAATGTGACTCCTGAAACCGCGGGGAGGCTTGGTCTCAAGAGTGAGGCAGGGGTTCTTGTCACCGGTGTTGAGCCTGGGAGCCCGGCCGCAGAGGCAGGTGTCCAACGGGGGGACGTTATTGTGGAGGTAAACAGAAAAGCTGTCAAGGATGTTGAGGACTTCAGCCGGAACATTAGCAGGGGCGAGGAGCACGAGAATATCCTCCTTCTGATACAGAGGGGGCAGAACACTCTGTATGCAGCAGTAACATCAAAATGAGTGAAGGGGCAGCCAACCGGAAGGAGAAACCCACTGTGCCGGGTATTTTGGGCATGCATACCGCAAGAGTATGCCTGGAAGCCTGCCGGCTAAATGGCCTTGGAAAACATAAACGGTACCGACTCTTTGCACAACAGTAGTTGTGAGGAGTCTGTTCGGGGAGGAGATAATGAGACCTCAAAAATATAGGGAAACGGTACGTTATTTGCAGTGCCGTAAGCCATGCGTAGAATGTAACGACAGGGACGCTAGCTTCTGCGTGAAGATAGGGTTGGAGTGCGGAAAGTTCAAAGACTACGAAGCAAGGCTGCGGATGAAGGGAGAAAGTCACGGCTTTGCGTGCCAGGAATGAGGAGATGAATGAGACGCCGGTGAGGGATAGGGGGTCGCCGTCAAGGGGCCGTGGCCTGATTAGTTGACTCGTTTCGGGTAATGTGACAGCCCCAAATCATGCGAGCGAAGTCAAAGTCCACTGTCTCAATTACTTTATTTCGGTAAGGAGGTATATGATGACTTGTCCATATTTCGAGGACGCTTATGTAGGTGTCTGCAATGCTTCTCATTTCACTTACGTTCCGAGTATAAGTGAGATGGAACGTTACTGCTTTAAAGAAAACTACCGGTCCTGTCCAACGCTCGGATCTTCTCCATCTCAAAAAGAAACGACAAGGGAGGATGATAAAAGAAAGCCATCAAGCATTTTCCTGCGGCCCAATGTCTTTGAGAAGACGGTAAGATAGAGGACTCTGTGAACTACCCCCACTTAACTGCCTACGGCAGTTGAAGTGGGGGCTTCGCGTATCATCGACCGCTGCGTATTGCGGGTACTGCCCGCTACACGTCTTACGATGGTCTCCACGCACGTAACTTCGGACCGTCCCAGCCCTAGTTGAGAATCGCTCTCCTGTTTCCGAAAACCCACGGTCTTCTTGTCCTTCGCTGTGATCTCACCATTGCGCAACATCTCGATTCCACGTCTCTTAATGACTAATGAGGCATTGTAATCAGCATTGAGCGTGAGTCCACAGTTCTGACAAGTGAATATCGCCTGGGTTTCCCGATTATCGGGGTGAATGTGCGCGCAAAGGGAACATTCCTGCGACGTGCCGTGTGCCGGAATTTTAATGGTTAACTTTTCCTTCTTGATCCCCTTATATCTCAAGAAGGTAACAATCCTGCCCCACATTGAATTGAGAATGGATTTGTTGAGGCCAGCCTTAGCTCTCGCCCCGTTATTAAGAAACTTTCCGTTGGCATCCGTTTTTGCTTTCGGTTTTCTGACCATGTTGGAAACCTGCAAGTCCTCAAAGATGTTTACCTGCGCAGTATCTTCTACGATGTCATGGCTAATCTTATGGGCACGGTCCTCACGAATATTGCGCTCCTTGGCATAGGTCTTGCCGATCCTTGCCTTGGTTCTCTCCCCGCGCTTCGAGCCTTTGCGCTGGTTGGAGAGTTTCTTCTGCAACTTCTTCCTCACCTCTTGAGCGTGTGCAAG
>JBKQMP010000161.1:0-20100 GCA_052146665.1 Dissulfurispiraceae bacterium | reverse complement strand
CTCTTTTACGCCTCTCAGCAGAATTTCTCTTCTTACTGTCACCCCCTCTGCAAACATGTCCTCAGTCAGCCTTGTCTTCATCGTAATACCCAGATATGGCAGCGAATACGTTACTACGGTACCCTTCCCCTGTTGTCTCATAAGATAGCCGTCTCTGACCAGCTCGGAAATAGCCAGTCTCACGGTGGCTTTGCTGACATCAAATAGCCTGCAGAGTTCGTCCTCTGAAGGTATATAGGAACCCTTGGACCATTCGCTCCTTTCTATTTTGCCTTTGATGATGTTGTGTATCTGCACATACAGTTTTAGAGGGTTGTCTCTGTCGACTGTCTCGTCTATCATCATAATATTATCCCTTTATGACTTTATAACGACTTTGACCGGATAAAAAAATTGGGTCTGCTTCACTGCTGAAATCCTGTTTTGTAGTCCGCTTTGTCACACTGATCAAAACCGGTTGCAAGTTCTAAAGGCCTATTGATCCCACATCTCAAAATTCAAGTCACCTATGTATTTTGCGATTCCAAATTTCCTGCCACAATCCACTTTTCAATGGATTAACAGTCTTACTTCCCTTCTTCACTCTCTAAATGTCACTGAGGCACCTTTTATGGTGATATCAACAGAAGATTATGTCGTTATAATGAGCAATAGTTATGCCAGATATGAAGGCATTGAATTATCATGATTTAATTTTCATGACAAAGAGAATCTGCAACTCAATGATGCAGTTTGTTGAGAAGTTTAGACTTAAGATGGCTTGGTTAATCAGTCTTTATGCAACATTAAGTTGCATAAAGCTCTCATGTTGCTATTTTAAGGCTGCGCAATTTTCTCTGAAGCTGTTGCCGGTGGATACCGAGGGAGGCTGCTGCTTTAGAGATATTACCGCGGGATTCCTGAAGCGCGAACCATATTAATTCACGTTCAAATGTGGTGACCGCATCTTTCATCTTGGTTGAGCGAGCCCTTCTTCTGGGGTGCGAGAGGGATGATGGCAAATCTGCCGGCAGTATCCTCGGGTAATTGGCAAAGGAGATCGCCCGCTCGATAATGTTCTCCAGTTCTCTCACATTTCCGCGGTACGAATAATTACTCAGGATGTCCATTGCGTCATCAGTGATCCCGACAATGAGCAGGTCCTTCCTCGTGGCCGCATATTTTTTTATGAAATGTCCGGTGAGGGCGGGTATATCCTCGGGCCTTTCCCTCAAGGTGGGAAGGTGTATATTGATCACATTGAGGCGATAATAGAGGTCTTCCCTGAAGGTGCCCTGCCTGCAGGCCATTCTAAGATCTCGGTTTGTGGCGGCAATGACCCTGACATCGACGCCTATCTGGCGCGTCCCCCCGATTCGCATGATCTCGCCCTCCTGCAGCACCCTCAGCACCTTGGTCTGAAATAAGTGTGAGACATCTCCTATTTCGTCGAGCAACACGGTGCCGCCGTCGGCTAGTTCAAGGATGCCCTTCTTGGTATAGTTTGCCCCTGTGAAGGCCCCTTTTTCGAAGCCAAAGAGTTCCGACTCAAGGAGGGTGTCAGGAATGGCGCTGCAATTAATCGTCATGAATGACCTGTCTTTTCTGGGGCTGAGCCGGTGAATTGCTCTTGCACTAGGTTCCTTGCCGGTCCCGCTCTCTCCTGTAATCAGCACATTACTGTCACTCACTGCGGCCTTTCGAATGAGTCCAAAGACCTCCTGCATCGGTCGGCTTATGCCTATCAGTTCTTCAATACCATCGTTATTGGTCCGCTTCTTCCTATCGAGATTCATGATCATCTCACTCAACACGTTCCTGGTCAGCGGTTTCCCGTAAAAATCAACTGCGCCAAGCTTCATCGCCTCAACAGCCCTCATGACATCGGGCACCGAGAATGCCACAACAGGAATGTGTGGGCGGGCCTCTAGAAGGACTTGGTGCCAGTCATGTGAATCGAGGTCAAGAAAGGCGACAGAATATTTACTGAAGTTGAAGGGTCGCTTACCTGAGACGTTCAATGTCTGTTTTGGCTCCATCGAATCGGCCGCACACCCGCAGGACTTGAAAAGCGAGGGCAGCTCCATTGTGTCATCCGTTATAATCAGGACACTAAGCATCTCATCGGTATTTTAAAACAGAACGCATATAAAATTCCTACGGCAGTTCACTCTATCAGGAAGGGCCGCAAACACCGTCTTTCAAAGTGCCAATCTTTTACAGAGATGGCTGTTACGGAGTCGACTTCTGAACTCTCCTTCAGCACGGGTCGACGAGCTGCTGGCTTGGCCAAGACGCGCAGTTCTGGCAGGAGGGGTGCTCATAATGGTCACTTCATGTCAGATTCTTTCGGCCTTGCAGTCACTGCCTGTAAGAAGATATACTGTATCACCATTCAAGAGGAGGCAATTTCATGACCGAATTGACCGTTAAAATTGAGGGTATGAGCTGCCAGCATTGTGTAATGCGGATAAAAAAGGCCGTTGATGCCCTTGCGGGGGTGTCTAAGTCAGAGGTGAAGATTGGAAGTGCCACTGTGAGCTTTGATGAGTCGAAGATCAAGCAAGCAGAGATTACCGCTTCAATTGAAAAGGCTGGATATAAGGTCTTATCGTAAGGTTCTGCTAATAACAGATAACCCAATAATAATCATGAGCGCCCCGCGAGTTCACTATTGGCAATTCCGGACTATCTCGGCTACAGTCTCTGTTACTGTCGGAGCTGTCCTTCTGACTTGCTAAGAACGAAGGCAACAAGATCTTGGTGAAGCGCATCAATTTCTTCATCCTTCAATGTCCGCTCCGACGACCTGTACCTCACGTTAAAGGCGATGCTCTTTTTGCCGGCGGGGATAGGCTCACCCTTGTAAACGTCAAAGATATAACTGTCTTCAATCAATTCAGAAGGGTAGGACTTAACCCATTTCATTATCATTGAAGAGTCTAGTGAAGAGCGGACCAGAATTGCAGAATCCCTCTCAATACAGGGATACCGCGGCAAGGGCGTATACTTGATAACTTGCATGGTAAAGGGTATGAGCCTGTCTATATTCAACTCCATCACGATAAGAGAGGGTGCTTGTGCCCTAAGGTTGAGGGAATCTGTTATTTCAGGCGATATGAGTCCTTGATATCCCACTTTGGTGCCAGAAATCAGAATGTCACACGATTGACCAGGATGCAAGAACGGCTCAGATGATCTTACGAACGAAAAATCGTTGATCCTCAGCGCCTGGAGCACATTGTCAATGATCCCTTTGATTACGTAGAAATCGAGCGTGTCATCCCTATAAAGAGACTTTATCTTCTCTTTGTAATAAATAGCGCCCAGATGAGTTATCTCTGTGGGTAACGTGGACGTCTGTGGCTCATTCACTGACGGATCAGGACCCAGAAAAACCTTTGACAGTTCGAACAGCCGTAGCTCTCTGTTGCCATGGGCAAGGTTATGCAGCACGTTTCTTATAAGAGCGGGCGCCAGGGTTGTCCGCATTAGCGAATCTTCTGCCCGCAAGGGGTTTTTGATCCTGACGGCATTCCTTCGCAAATCGTCTTCTTTGATGTGGAGCAGGTCGAGGTCTTCTGGCCCCATGAAACTGTAATTGATCACCTCTGTGAACCCTGCTTTTTCAAAAGATGCCTTAATCTCCCCCACAGTCCTGGCCGATGAGAATCTCTGACTTGGGACGCTGCCGACGCTTACCTTTGGCAATGTTGCGGGAATCCTGTCATAGCCGTACATCCGTGCTATTTCCTCCACGATGTCTGCTTCTCTCTTGATGTCCATTCTATAAGTGGGTGGCTTCACCACGCAGTGATCAGTAAAATCGATAATTTCCAACCCCAAGCCTTCTAAGCAATGTAGCATCTCTTTTCCATTTAGGCTCAAACCAAGCACCCTGTTGACCCTTTCATAGTTGACGTTGATCTCAACGGGTGCATGCCTTTTGGGATAGATGTCTATCTTTCCGTCAATGGTGCCACAGCACAATTTGTTGATCAGGTGGGCTGTTCTGTCCAGCGCTTTCTTAAGCAACTTAATGTCAGTACCTCTCTCAAACCTATATGAAGATTCTGTCTTCAGACCAAGTGCTTTTGAAGTTCTCCTTATTGAAATAGGATCAAAGTAAGCGCTCTCGATGAATACGTCCCGTGTTGACTCCCTGACTTCTGTCTCTGAACCTCCCATGATCCCTGCTATTGCGATAGGGTCTTCTGCGTCCCATATCAGCAGGCTCTCGACGGGTATTTCACGTAACACGCCATCAAGGGTCTTCACACAGATCTTGGATCCCGGTCCCTTCACACTTTGAGGAGTCCCGATTCTAATGTAACGGCCTTTAATGGTGCTCAAGTCAAATGCATGTAAGGGGTGTCCCAGTTCAAGCAAGACATAGTTAGTGATGTCCACTACGTTGTTTATGGACCTGACGTCGCACTGTTCGAGCCTGTTCTTTAGCCAGTCGGGGGACGGCCCAATCTCAAGGCGCTTTACGATCCGGCCTGCATATCTGTGACAAAGAGGTATGTCAATAATGTCAACGTTGAAATCAAAATCTCCACTGTCTGCGACTAAGTCGAGTTCAGGGAACTTCAGCGGTGTTTTATAAATGGCAGAGAGTTCTCGCGCAATGCCGATGAGGCTGAGACAATCTGGCCTGTTGGGTGTAACATTGACCTCGAAGACAATATCGTCGTTGACACGCTCAATGGCCTCCACCTCATGACCTATCATGGTAAGCTGACTCGCTATTTCATCCGCGGGATGATCAAGCTGTACAAATTCCGCAAGCCATTTTAAGGGAATGCGCATTTAAAACTGCCTCAAAAATCTAACATCGTTTTCATAAAACAATCGTATATCATCGATGGAATACTTTAGCATCGTAATCCTTTCCACCCCCATCCCGAAGGCAAACCCTGAATATTCAGCGGGATCATATCCGACATTTTCCAGCACGACAGGATTGACCATGCCCGCTCCCAGCACCTCAAGCCATCCGGAGCCCTTGCAGACCCTGCACCCTCTGCTGCCGCATAAAATACATCCTATGTCGACTTCTGCCGAAGGCTCTGTGAAAGGGAAAAAACTGGGCCGGAATCTTACCGGGGTATCGGGGCTGAACATCAGATGAACAAAAGTGATGAGTGTCCCCTTAAGGTTGCTGAATGATATGTCTTTATCGACCATCAATCCCTCCACCTGATGGAACATAGGTGTGTGAGATATATCAGCATCGCAACGGTAAACTTTGCCTGGGGCTATAAATCTGAGCGGGGGCTTCGTTTTTTTCATGCCCCTTATCTGCACGGGAGAGGTGTGGGTCCTTAGGACGATGTCATCGCTTACATAGAAAGTATCTTGCATGTCGCGAGCAGGATGGTCTTTGGGGATATTCAGCGCCTCAAAATTATAATAGTCAAGTTCAACCTCAGGCCCCTCCTCGACACTGAAGCCCATCTTCACAAAGATGTCCACAATCTCTGAAAGAGTCCTGTTGATGGGGTGCTCTCGGCCGAAAGGGATTCCTTTGCCGGGCAAGGTGATGTCAATAGACTCCGACAGCAGCCGTTTCTGAATTGCCTCGCTCTTTAGGAGAGCCTCGTGGCTCTGAAGTTCCGTTTCAATGAACTCCTTTACCTCATTAATCTGCTTGCCTCGCAGCTTCTTGTCTTCGGGCGCGAGAGAGGCAAGGGATTTGAGAGCTGCGGTGATTAAACCTTTTCTTCCGAGATATTTGCTTTTGACAATAGACAGGTCGGCAAGGGTGCGCACAGACGTCAACTCGACAAGAAATGTCTCTTTTAAACGTTCAATCATGACAGAACAGTCAGCCCCCGCCTATTCGGATGGACGACCGGGGACTAATTCTTCACCTGTTCCACCAGCTCAGCAAAGGCTTTGGGATCACTGTAGGCGAGTTCTGCGAGAGCCTTTCTGTTGAGTGTGATATTGGCGCTTTTTAATTTGTTCATGAACTGACTGTAGGTCATTCCACAGCATCTGACACCGGCACTAATCCTCGTTATCCATAACGCCCTAAATTCGCGTTTTTTGAGCCTTCTGTCCCTGTATGCCGATACGAGGGCTTTTTCAACCGCCTGGGCAGCAACCCTGTAAAGACGGCTTCTGCCTCCAGAATAGCCCTTTGCACTGTCCAGAACCTTTTTGTGATACTTTCTCGTTTTAAAGCCACCCTTTGCCCTGGGCATCTTTCCTCCTTTGAGTCTCCTTAACCGTGAAAAATCTTTCGAGACCGGTGTAATATTTCATCTCAAGAAATGAAAAGTTTAATAGAATTACGACATGTAAGTCAAGTTGCGCTGTCTGCCTGTGTGGGCCCTTTCACTCAACGCACTGCAGCACCGGATCTAGAAAGGCTAAGAATAGGGAAGCAATTTCCTGATATTTTCATGCTGCGTAGCCGATACTAAGGTGCTCTTTCTGAGACCCCGCATCCTTTTTGAAGGCTTGCCTGTGAGAAGGTGCCCCCTATAGGCTTTATATCGCTTTATTTTTCCAGTGCCCGTTACCTTGAATCTCTTGGCAGCACCCCTGTGTGTCTTGAGTTTTGGCATTCTTTCCTCCTGTCAATAAAAATATCCACAATGGTAAATTTCAACGGATGGCCCCTGCTCAGCATGCGTTTGGGTAATCCTGTATCAAGCCTTGCTGCTGACTGGGGCTATGACCATGGTCATATGATTGCCTTCCATCTTCGGACGCTGTTCTATGCTGTACTTCCCGGTGAGCAATTCAAGCATCCGCTCATACACCTTTGTCCCCATTTCGGGTCGCACGATTTCGCGTCCCCTGAATTGCATGGTGATCTTTGCCTTATCGCCCTCATCCAGGAATTTTCTGATATTTTTGACTTTCAGTTCAAGGTCGTGCTCAGAAATGTGAGGCCTGATTTTGACCTCTTTTACATCAATCGTTTTTCGCGCCGTATGCTTTTTGCTCATCTGGTATTTGTACTTGCCAAAGTCTATGAGCCTGCACACGGGTGGCGAGGCGTTGGGAGCCACCTCTACAAGATCGAAGCCGCGTTCTCTCGAAATCTGCAATGCTTCCCGTGTTGGAATAACCCCGAGTTGCTTTCCTTCCTCGTCAATGAGCCTTACCTCTCTTGACCTGATGTGGTCATTAACTCTGATGTCCTTACTTATGCTCTCACCTCCAACTTTTATTAATCGGCTGATAGCAGTGAGCACAAATCACATTGCACTTTGGCCGCGCGCTATCCACCAATCGTCAATTACGCTTTACTAAGCACTTCTTGTATGAGCACGTCGATGAAATCTCCGATACTGAAGAGGCCGACATTGTCTCCGTTTCTTTTTCTCACCGTCAGTTTTTCTTCCGCAACCTCTTTGTCCCCTATTATAACTAAATAGGGTATTTTTCTCATGGTTGCCTCTCTTATCTTATAGCCTATCTTTTCATTGTCATCATTTATCTGGGCCCTCAGATCAGCCGCTCGGAATTTCTTATAAAGCTCCTTCGCATAACCGCTATGTCTTTCCGCTATGGTCAGGACAGAAACCTGGACGGGTGAAAGCCACAAAGGGAAAGCACCGGCATAATGCTCTATAAGTATACCAAAAAATCTCTCTAAAGACCCCATTAACGCCCTGTGTATCATTATTGGCCGATGTTCTCTTCCATCGGTGCCCCTGTATGCCATGTCGAACCTCTCAGGGTTGTTGAAGTCGACCTGTATAGTGCTGCATTGCCATGACCTGTTAAGGGAGTCTTTTATCTTGATGTCTATTTTTGGACCATAAAAAACGCCCTCTCCGGGATCCATCATATATGACAAGCCCTTTTTCTCGAGTGCACGCTTGAGGGCTTCGGTTGACCTTTCCCAATGCTCTAGTGTTCCTACGTATTTGTCTGGCCTGGTTGACAGGTAGATGTCATAAGAGGCAAATCCAAAGGTCTTCAGTATAAAGATGTTGAAATCAAGAACGTTGAGAATCTCCTCTTCTATCTGGTCCTCCATGCAGAAAATGTGTGCATCATCCTGCGTAAATCCCCGCACCCGCAAAAGTCCGTGGAGGACTCCCGAGCGCTCATACCGGTATACGGTGCCTAGCTCTGCATACCGGATGGGCAGTTCCCTGTAACTCCGCAGTCTGCTTTTATAAATGCTTATGTGGAAGGGACAGTTCATCGGCTTTAACTCATAAGTGATTTCCTCAATCTCCATGGGCGAATACATATTTTCCCTGTAAAAATCCCAGTGGCCGCTCTGCCGCCAAAGATCCAATTTTGCGATGTGCGGGGTGTAAAGTATTTTGTAATCGGCCCTTGCGTGCTCATTCTTCCAGAAATCCTCAATGGTCTTCCTTATGATCGCGCCGTCAGGATGCCACAAGATCAGCCCCGGGCCTATATCTTCGCTGATGCTGAATAAATCCAGTTCCCTTCCCACCTTCCTGTGGTCCCTCTTTTTGACCTCTTCAAGATAATTGAGATGATTCTTCAGGTCCTCCTTATTATTGAAGGATATGCCGTATATTCTCTGGAGCATTTTGTTCTTTTCATTACCGCGCCAGTATGCACCGGCAACGCTCAATAGTTTGAGCGCCTTGACCCTGCCTGTCCTGGGCAGATGGGGGCCCCTGCAAAGGTCGGTGAAGCCTCCCTCCTCATAGAGGGAAACAAGGTCATCACGGATCTCCTGTAGGAGCTCTACCTTATAACCTTCACCTGCCCTTTCAAACAGATCGATTGCCTCTGTTCTGGGCATGACCCTCCGGGAGAAGGGCTTGTTCTGCTTGATAATCTCTTTCATTCTTTTTTCGATCTTCTCCAGGTCTTCCGGCGTGAAGGGCGAGGATCTGTCAAAGTCATAATAAAACCCTTCCTCGATGGCAGGGCCTATGGCGACCTTTGCATCAGTGAAGAGGTCTTTGACGGCATGCGCCATGATATGGGAGGTGCTGTGCCAGTAAATTTCTTTTCCCTCTTTGGAATCGAAGGTAATGAGTTCAACAGTTGAGTCGGCGCCCGGAAAATCTGAAGAGGTGATATCCCTTATCGTCCCATCAACCCTCAGTGCGACAGCATTGAAAGACTCTATATGTGGATTGAGTTCCGATGGCTCCATCTGTCTCTCTTCGCCACTTGGCAAGACTAACTTGATGATGATCCCTCCAATAAAAAAATCGGTTTATATCATAACCTATTTAGTTTTATCTATTCAATGATTTTCTGGAACAGGCAACCAGATGCGGAAAATATCGCAAATTAGTTTGCCGGGCATGAAGTGTCTATTCCCTCTCCGCGGCGATATGGTAGAATTCTTGATAAGAATCATGGAAACTCCTGACTTCAGAAGATTGAACGACCTTATGTCCAGATACGGCGTTCAAATCAGAAGTGCCCGCAATAATTCTGTTCTCATAGTGTTTACTGACCTGCCGGAAAACAAGGGCACTTCAATCGCCAGTACCATTGAGCATCTGGCAACTGAACTCTACAAGACCTATTTTGAGGGCATCCCCATGGGAGACATAGTCTGGATCCTTCACCATCTTCCCGAGCAAAGTGATTCTAAACAGGACGAGGAGACCTATGCGCAGGTGATACTGCAATGGGATGGTCACCATCTGCGCTCGCCGAGATGGATCCCTATTCCAAGAGAGTCCTGGGGGCTCTTCGGGCTCACTGAAATATAGCTAGCGGCAAACTTACCTTTCATCGCTCACGTGTTCCTGATCGTCAAAGACCCCTGGTTGTTCATGACGACTTGTCCATTGAAGGTCGTTGTCGGGAAACAAATGAAAACGATCCAGTTCACCTGGCATCTGTGATTTCGATTGGAACATCAATAGAAGATTTCTAACATAGAGAGCCAAGAGCGGCCATGGGAGTATGCCCGTAGCCACCCTTTCTTTCACCCATCCGTCACCAAAAAAGGATGCGGGAGTATTGCGAACGCCTGAGGTGGAATCGGCGATCCAACGCCCGGTCTGTCAGTCAGGAGCTTGTGTGAAGGACGGGCCACGCACAAATCTCCCTTTAAAAAGAAGCCTGTGTTGAGGGCTGGATTGGTCTCAAGAAGGTTTCTTCACCGCAGATGGTGCTTGTCGTTTTGGAGCCGCTTTCTTAACCGGGGATCTCTTTGCAACCGTCCTCTTAGGTGGCATAGTTGCTTTTCCCTCCAGCTTGTTTATCTCTGTCTCGAGCTTTTTGATCCTGGCGATGGTTGCCTTCACCTTGCTGTCAGACATCGGATTGTTGACCTTGCCACTGAGGTCGTAGACACTGCCCCCCAGCCCTAGAATGTCCTTCTGCACCTTTGACTTGAGATTATAGAGCGAGTATTGTTTTTTGCCTTCCTCGGTGAGTTCCTCTGCCTTTCCTCTCACAAAAGCAGCACCTTCCCTCACAGCGGCTATACTCTCCGTGAGTCCTTTCTGTAAATCTCTCTGCACCTTTTCCCAGAAATTCATGTTCCCCTCCTCAAGTTTTTTTTTGCTCATTGTTCTGTCAGTCTGCCGTCGGCCATCTCTAATGTCCGCTGGCATCTCTTTGACAGTGATGGATTGTGTGTCACGATGATAAATGTCACGCCGCGCGCTGCGTTAATATCCATGAGCAGCCTGAAGAGCTCCTCTCCGGTCGCGACGTCGAGATTCCCGGTGGGTTCATCTGCAAGGACGACCTTTGGTTCCTGTATCAACGCCCTCGCAACGGCCACTCTCTGCTGTTCACCCCCTGAAAGTTCTCCCGGCTTATGGTTTTTTCTCCTATATAACCCAAGTTCGTCCAGGAGACTCTCTGCCCGCCCATACAACTCTTTCCTGTTTTTTATCTGTGATGTTTGACTGATTGAGATAAGACCCGGTATCGCCACGTTTTCGAGAGCACTGAATTCAGGGAGGAGGTAATGAAATTGAAACACAAAACCGATCACCCGATTCCTGAAGATTGCAAGGTCGCCGTTGCTGAGGGAAAAGGGATCTATCTCACGGCCTGACTCATTATCATGATTTGGCGACTCAGAGGGCGTGACATTATAAAGGATCTTGCCTACGGTGGGTTTGTCAAGCGTGCCCAGGATGTGTAAAAAAGTGCTCTTCCCGACCCCTGACGCCCCGATGATGCTCACCATTTCGCCCGCTTGGAAAACAGCGTTGATTCCCTTCAGGATCTTCAATTCCCCGGCGAGGGTGGCGTAGGTCTTCTCAAGCGCCTCTATCGTTATCAGCGCGGGCACTACTCTTCCTGCGAGCCCCTGTGACTCCATTTCCGTATCCGTTCTTTTGCTTCATCTGCCTTCTGTTTTATCTCATCCGCCTTCTCTGCCAGTCTTGTCGTGGTTTTCTGCACTTCGCCTCCCGCCCAATCTCCCATCCACCTTAACGCGTCGCCACCTTTCCACAGGGCGAGCACCACAAAAATGACAAAACCGATTACGGAAAGACATCCGATCCTTCTAATCGTTGAAAACATTATTCATACCTCAAAGGTTCTACGGGGTTCAACCGTGCTGCTTGATAAGAAGGGTAAAGCGTTGACAGAAAGCTGATGATCACCGATGAAAAAGAAACAACTATGAAATCAATGAAGTTCATTTTCACTGGCAGTTTGCTGAGATAATAGACGTCGGCAGGCAGTTTTATGATTTCATAGTTATTCAGAATGTTGCCAAGGATATAGGCCCCTGTCACTCCTATTGCGGTGCCAACGCACCCTATCAGTAAGCCCTGAACCATGAAAATTGTCATGATCCCCTGATTCGTTGCACCCATTGCCTTGAGTATCGCAATCTCTCTTTGCTTCTCCATGACATTCATCATAAGGGTGCTCACTATATTAAATGATGCAACAAGTACAATGAGTATTAATATTACAAACATGGTAAATTTTTCAAGTTTCAGGGCGGAAAAAAGATTTCTGTTCATCTGCATCCAGTCTTTTGCATAATAGGGAAATCCGAGCTTTTTGCTCACCGATTCCCGGACAGTGGGGGCGTTGTAAATGTCACTGAGCCTCAGCTGGATCCCGGTAACGCTTTCGCCGTAGCCGAAGAAATCCTGCGTTGACTTCAGATCCGCGAGAGCGAGGTTTGTGTCGTACTCGAACATTCCCATTTCAAAAATCGCGGCAACCCAGAACTGCTTTGCCTTGGGGAGCATGCCTAGGGGCCCGATCTCCCCTACCGGTGAAATTAGATTGACAGTATCCCCAACAAATACCCCGAGCATTGCGGCAAGCTCTTTGCCGATCACGATCCATGGCATGCCGTTTTTCTGTTGCAGGTGGGTTATGTCTCCCTCCTTGATATGACTGAAGATGTCGGTTGTCCTGAACTCCTCAGCGGGATCTATCCCTCTGATGAAGACACCATGGGCCCGCTTGCCTGCAGACACCATGACCTGCCCCAGGACAAACGGCGACATAGAGGTCACGAATGGCTCTCCTTTGAGTTGTTGGATCAGGGAATGATAGTCAGTGATCTCACCCCTATAACTGAGAACAACAGCATGTGCGTTAGCTCCAAGTATCTTTTTCTGGAGGTCCTCCTGAAAGCCGCTCATCACCGCCAGCACAATGAGTAGCGCCATCACACCGACGGCAACGCCGCCGATAGATATGGCTGTATTAAAGGATATGCCTTTGTGCCGCTTCTTAGACTTCAGGTATCGGAGCGCAATAAATAGCTGGTAGGGAAGGTCCATTATAATCGTAATGTGGGGATCTCAGTTTCGGCGATCATCTTTCTACCTCTCATGCATGCATCGTTAGCCATTATACTATTCGGGTTTCAGCTGCGGGAAGAGGATAACGTCTCTTATCGACGGGGAGTTGGTAAGGAGCATCACAAGCCTGTCGATCCCTATGCCCTCACCGGCGGCGGGAGGCATGCCGTATTCAAGGGCCCTTATAAAGTCCTCATCCATCCAATGCGCTTCTTCATCACCGCTCTGCTTCGCCTGCGCCTGCTTCATCAAGCGGTGCTGCTGATCGATGGGATCGTTCAGCTCTGAGAAGGCGTTGGCGATCTCCCGGGATGCGATAAACAGCTCAAACCTCTCCACAAGCTCTGGATTGTCAGGTTTTCTTTTGGCGAGAGGTGACAGCTCGACTGGATAATCTGTGATAAATGTTGGCTGGATCAGGTCAGGCTCCACAATCTCCTTAAAAATTTCATCTAGGATCTTGCTCAAAGATGCGCCTTCCGGGATATCTATCATACGACCTCTTGCCCACGCCTTTGCCTTCTCAGGATTGGTTATTGCCTCAGAGGGAAAGCCTCTCTCATTCAAGGCCTCCAGCATGGGGATCCTGGGCCAGGGGGGCGTGAGGTCGATCATGGCTTCACCATATGGGATCTTCAAGGTGCCCAGTACCTTTGTTGCTACGTGCGAAAAAATCTCCTCTGTGAAGGACATGAGAAACTTGTAGTCTTTATAGGCGGTGTAGAATTCAAGCATGGTAAATTCGGGATTATGCTTGGTTGAGATGCCTTCATTCCTGAAGTTCTTGTTCAGTTCAAAGACCCTTTCATAGCCTCCGACGAGTAACCGTTTGAGGTAGAGTTCCGGGGCTATCCTGAGGTATAGGTCCAGTCCGAGGGCAAGGTGGTGAGTCTTGAAGGGCCTTGCAGTGGCGCCGCCAGGGATCTGATGCATCATGGGGGTTTCAACCTCGATATATCCCCTTGCTTCAAGAAAATCTCTTATTGCCTTGATGACGGCACTCCTCTTTGAAAAGATCTCCTTCATCTGAGGGTTGACGATAAGATCAATATATCGCTGCCGGTATCTTATTTCGATATCCTTGAGGCCGTGCCATTTTTCAGGAAGTGGTTTCAGGGACTTACTGAGAAACACAAAATCGCCGGCTTCAATAGTTAGTTCATTTGTCTTGGTCCTGAAGAGTTTACCCCTGACTCCGATGATGTCCCCAATATCAAGTTTCTTTATCAGAGAAAACTTCTCGGCAAGGACATCCTTTCTGAAGTATACCTGTATCTTTCCGGTGGAGTCCTGGAGGTGCGCAAAGGCTGCCTTTCCAAAATCTCTGAAGGCAACAATCCTCCCAGCAACTGATGAATGCGCAGGCTCTGCTTCCAGGGTCTCTTTTTCAACAGCCCCGTATTTCTCATGGAGGTCCCTCGCAAAGGCTTCCGGCTCAAACTGTCCATCATATGGGTCTATGCCGACGCTTCGCAGGTCACCCAGTTTCTTAATACGTTGTGCGATGAGGTCGTTGATCTCTTCCATAAACTAAAAGTATACTTTCTCCTATCTTGTTCAGTCAACTGCTGAATGGCGCTGCGCAGACAAATGCATGCATTGGTTTGCTCGGTGTCTTTTCCATCTGTATGCGTTTATCCTGTGACACTCTTTATCTATTGAATATGAGTCGGCTTCATGGTATCCTTTTTTGTAGTCATTCGACATTGTTTACGTTGGACGGGGCGTAAAATCGGGGAGTGGGATTATCGATCATCCTCGGTGCATTGATTTAAGTCAAAGACGCTTCATGGTCTCTACGATGAGTTCAGGCAGTCATTTCGTCAGGTACTGCCAGAGGTTGGTGTGAACCGTGCATATAAAGAAATGACCGGTCTTCTGAAGGGAATCTTCGCCAAATAGGGAGGATTGCCATAATAGGCTATGCCTAATTTCTAAGGAGGTAAAATTTATGAGAAAAGAATTCAAGGAATTTATCATGAGGGGCAATGTTGTTGACATGGCGGTGGGAATTGTTATTGGCGTCGCCTTCGGCGTAATCATCAAATCACTGGTGGATGATATTATCATGCCTCCTGTTGGCCTGCTGCTGGGGCACGTTGATTTCACCAATATCTTCCTTGTCCTTAAGGACGGGACCTTGCCTGGCCCCTATACCGCTCTTTCCGATGCGAAGAAGGCCGGCGCCGTGACCGTCAACATCGGCGTCTTTATCAATAACATTGTCAGCTTTCTGATCGTGGCTTTTTCGGTATTTGTCATGTTACGCAGCATAAATAAACTTAAGAAAGAGGAGGCTGCCCCTCTGGCAGAAGTGATTACGAAGGAGTGCCCTCACTGTTTGTCCGTGATACCTCTTAACGCGACACGCTGCCCTCATTGCACTTCTGAGCTACGCTGACAGCTTGACATAAGAGGGCTTGATGCAATAAATTATAGTCTTATGAGAAGGCCGTTAATCGCAGCCAACTGGAAGATGAACAAGACGATCGGTGAGACCGAGACGTTCTTGTTTGAATTTATCCCAATGGTCCGTGACGTGAAGGATGCTGATATCGTTATTGCGCCGCCTTTCACCTCCCTGCATTCCGCCTCCCTGCTTTTGAAGAACACCAATGTGGCGCTTTCCTCGCAGGACCTCTTCTTTGAGGACAAAGGGGCCTTTACGGGCGAGATATCGTCTGTCATGCTTACAGATGTCGGATGCAGTTATGCCATCGTCGGCCATTCCGAGAGGCGCCAGTACTTCAAAGAGAGCAATGAAATCATCAACAGGAAAATAGTCGCCTCCAGGAAACACGATCTGAACGTCATTTTTTGTATTGGCGAGACTTTACAACAAAGGGAAGCCGGCAAGACCTTCGAGATCTTGGCGCAGGAAGTGATGGAGGGGCTGAGCAACGTTCCATCGGATGGCATTTCGGTTGCTTATGAGCCGATATGGGCTATAGGGACTGGCAAGACCGCGACACCCCAACAGGCTCAGGATGCCCATCACTACATCCGAGAGAGACTCTCGTTGTGTTACGGCAATGCGGCGCAGGGGATCCGTATTCTCTATGGAGGAAGCGTCACCCCTGAGAACATCGATGCCCTGATGGCGTGTGAGGATGTGGACGGCGCCCTTGTTGGTGGTGCGAGCCTGAGGGCCGACAGTTTTGCAAAAATAGTCAACTATAAAAGATAGATGCTCCCCTGGAGAGTCATCCAGCGCGGTAATATGTCCAGAAGGAGAGGGAGGAAACATTGGTAACCGTTTTAATAATACTTCATGTGGTGGTTTGTATATTCTTGATATCCATCGTCTTGCTCCAGAGAGGAAAGGGTGCAGACATAGGGGCGGCCTTTGGCGGCTCAAGCCAGACCCTCTTCGGAAGCAGGGGCGCCGCTACATTCTTGAATAAGCTTACCACGGCGTCGGCGGTTATATTTATGCTCACTTCTCTTGCATTGACCATGGCGACGACAAAGACGACGTCTGTGATAAAGCAGACGCCCACGGAAGACCAGAGAAAGGCACTGCCGCAACAACTGCCTCAGCAGCCCGTTCAGCAAGTGCCACAGCAGCCAGCCCAGCAGGTTCCCCAGCAATTACCACAGCAGCCCATGAACAAATAGTAAATGGGTGAATGAGTGTATGGGTTCATGCGTAAAAAGAATTTGCAGTCAGCGCATACGCTCATTTACGGGCTTGTTATTGTCCTCTGGTCAATAACTTCCCTTTTCCTCTCGGCCTGCTCGAGGGAACCGGACATCAAGTACCCAAACACTATCACCATAGGCAGTCTGTCGGACGCCAAGAGACTCCTTCCGCTTCTGGCTTCAGACTCCGCGTCCGCGGAGATCAGCGGTTATATATTCAACGGACTGATAAAATACGATAAGGACATAAATCTGATTGGGGATCTTGCCGAGTCATGGCAAGTGAGCCCCGACGGTCTCAAAATAATATTTCATCTCCGCAAAGGCGTCAGGTGGCAGGATGGGGCTGAATTTACCTCCGATGACGTCCTTTTTACGTACACGACTGTGATCAATCCGAACATACCGACACCTTACGGCAGTATCTATGGTCCTGTCGCGAAAGTGGAGGCACCGGATAGGTACACGGTTCAAGTTACGTACAAAGAGCCCTTTGCGCCGGCCATGGAATCCTGGGGGATGGGGATACTGCCCAGACATATCCTTGAGGGTAAGGATCTGGCTTCTCCAGAGGTGAACCGCCATCCCGTTGGCACGGGGCCCTATAAACTAAAGGAATGGGTTACTGGCCAGAAGATAGTCCTTGAGGCCTTTGACAATTATTTCGAAGGAAGACCCAGCATCGACAAGCTGGTCGCACGGGTAATACCTGATACCGCCACCATGTTTCTGGAGTTGAAATTTGGGGGGATTGACTACATGGACTTCACACCACCCCAGTATAAGCTTCAGGCAAATACGGCTTTTTTTAATAAATACTTTAACAAGTTCAGATTCCCGTCATTCGGGTACACATACCTGGGGTACAATCTCCTGAACCCACTATTCTCCGACGTGCGGGTGAGGCACGCGATAGCCTATGCGATTGACAAAAAAGAGCTTATAGCAGGCGTCCTGCTGGGTTATGGGACACCCTGTACAGGTCCCTTTCCCCCTGAATCATGGGCGTACAACAAGGACGTGAAAGACTTTGAGCACAATCCTGAAATGGCAAAAGAACTGCTGGTAAAGGCCGGCTGGACATGGAATGATGCGGGGTTCTTCGAAAAAAACGGGAAGATCTTGTCTTTCACCGTCCTTGTAAACCAGGGCAATGAGGCGAGACTTAAAACGGCGCAGATATTAAAAGAACAGCTTAAAAGAGTAGGCATTGACATGAATATCAAGGTGCTGGAGTGGCAGGCGATGCTTCATGAGTTTATTGACAAGAAGAGATTTGAGGCGGTGATCATGGGTTGGGCTTTGTCAAGGGACCCCGATATCTATGACATCTGGCACTCTTCAAAGACAAAGGAGGGTGAATTCAACTTTCTCTCCTATAAGAATGAGGAGATTGACCGTCTGCTCATACAGGGCAGACAGACCTTTGACACTGCGAAGAGAAAAAAGATATACCACAGGATTCACGAGATCCTCGCCGCAGAGCAGCCCTGCGCCTTCCTTTACGTGCCGGATGCGCTGCCTGTGCTGCAAAAGAGGTTTAAGGGCGTCGAACAAGCGCCGATCGGCATCTGGTATGACTTCATACACTGGTATGTGCCAAAGAACAAAGCGGAGTGGTACAAGTAGAAGATTCCGATGGTTCGTGGGGAGTGAGGAAGTTGATGATTGAGGGCGGCGTAGAGTTTGGTAATGGTGAGGGGAGCAGGATTAAATGGCGATGATTGTTGTTGAGAATCTGACAAAAAGATACGGCACCCTGACGGCTGTTGACGGTGTCTCCCTTGAAGTCGAAAAGGGGACGATCTTCGGCTTCCTCGGCCCCAATGGTGCGGGGAAGACCACCACCATCAGCATCCTTTGCACCCTTCTGTCGCCAACCTCGGGGAGGGCACTGATAGACGGTCAAGACTGCATGGAATACTCATCAGAGGTCAGAAAAAAGATAGGCATAGTCTTTCAGGACAACACGCTTGATAAGGAGCTCACCGCGTATGAGAATCTGTTGTTTCATACCTACCTTTACCACATGCCGAAACAAGGGCGCAAGGAGAAGATTATTGACGCTCTCAACTTTGTCGGGCTCTACGATAGAAGAGACGACCCTGTAAAGAAATATTCGGGAGGCATGAAGAGGAGACTAGAGGTGGCAAGGGCGATCATCCACCAGCCGAAGGTGCTTTTTCTCGATGAACCCACCCTTGGCCTGGATCCGCAGAGCAGAACAAATCTGTGGGAATTCATCTCCCAATTGCCGGAAAAACACGGGGTAACCATATTGATGACCACCCACTATATGGAGGAAGCAGAGATATGCAGCAACATAGCAATTATCGATAAGGGAAAGATCATCGCGCATGGCTCACCCGAAGCGCTCAAGAAGATGGTGGGAGGTGACGTGATCTATCTGAAAACGACGGACAATGGCCAGGCAATAGATGATATAAGGAATGTCTTACAGCTGGAGGCCGAAGAGCGCGACGGGGAAATATTCCTATCAGTGTCAAAGGGAGATGCCTGCATTCCCACACTCATCAATGCCCTTGGAGACCTGGTGATGTCAGTGAGGCTCCAGAGGCCGACACTCAACGACGTCTTCTTGAAGCTTACTGGCAAGGCGATACGGCCTGAGACGGTATCAGGCGGTGACGAAATCAAGCAGGCCATACGTACGTACAGGAGAAAATTCAATAAATGATGAGGTCCACCTTCAACGTCATATATGTGATTGTGGCAAGGGAATTCATCAAGTTTGTCAGGGCACGCGGAAGGCTTGTGTCCACCCTCGCGCGGCCTGTCCTGTGGCTGTTCCTTGTCGGCGGTGGCATGTCACGGCTGGTATCTCCTAACATGGGTATCCCTTACATCCAGTTCATCTTCCCGGGTATCATAGGGATGACCATTCTGTTCAGTTCGATATTCTCATCGATTTCGATAATATGGGATAAGGAATTCGGCTTTATGAAGGAGATGCTCGTGGCACCTGTCTCGAGGTTCTCCATAGTAGTTGGCAAAGCGCTGAGCGGCACGATGGTCTCCACGATACAGGCATTAATCATCCTTCTGATATTTCCCCTCATTGGCTTGAAGCTGGGCATCGTTCAAATTATCCTTGTACTGTTAATCTCAGTCCTTATGGCATTCTGTCTCTCTTCTGTCGGAATTCTCATTGCTACGTTTTATGAGAGCTTTGAGAGCTTCAGTGTCATCATGAACTTCATCGTGATGCCAATGTTCTTTCTGTCAGGGGCAATGTATCCTGTCAAGCTCCTGCCGCACCTGCTTGGCCTTTTCTCAAGAGTAAACCCCTTAACGTATGGCATAGATGCCTTGAAGTACATGGTCTTCAGTGACATGGCGGGAACAATGCAGGGTTCCCCGCTCAACCATGATTTCCCTCTCAGCCTTGATATCCTGGTTCTTGTTGTCACCTCAGCCGTATTCGTGACTATTGCGGCGAATGTTTTTGAGCGGAGAAAGTGAATGCGCCCCGTAGAACTCTGCAAAAGACTTCGGGGAAGGACTGCGGCCGGTGCAGGCAGAAGCAATGCATTTCCTTTGTCGCCTCAGTGACGCAGGGCAACACTGAGCTTTCGGAGAGCCCACATCTTACGCCGAAAGAGAGGACGCAAAACCTCAGCGATTCCTTAACCAAACGCCCAAACTATGCTAAGCCGCTATAAATAAAACAACTTTCGATAGTACGTCGCTGTGAAGCAAATTCGCATTGGAAATAATGGTTGACTTTTATCTCTTATCTGAT
>JBKQMP010000160.1:0-25317 GCA_052146665.1 Dissulfurispiraceae bacterium | reverse complement strand
TATCTTTTAAATTTAATAAATTCATCTTTGTTGAAGAATATGGCTTTTCCTCTATTTCAATTTGCGAGCGATGTGATTGGTTCTAAAAGGACAATTCCAAGTCTGTTCAGATTGTGCCCTCCTATTCATCACAAGGGCATTCTTGAAATAGACGCTTACAACAGCCACAACAGCCGCATGTTGGATCTTTATGTATCCCGTCAAACCGTCGTCCATCTTCTCAGAGAGACCATTGCTCCACTGCTTCAAAAGAGAGTGTCTCAATTATTGAATCTCCCTCCGTCAGAGATGGAAAAGCGATTCCATATTCTTCAAGAAACCTTCAAGCTCTCCGATCATGAACTCGAGATAGTGATATTTTTCTACTTACTGGAACGCAACATATTGAGTGATACTTTTAGACAAGACGCTAAGTTCAACCTCGCGACATTGCCCACATTCAGAAATTTAATGCATACAGTCCTGGGGGTTACGAGATACGATATCGCAAAGGTGCTCACAGATGGGAATCTTTTCAAAGCCTCTCTGATAGAGAAGCCATTCGGCAAGCTAGCTATTGCGCCATGGTGTGAAAGCTATCTTTCTGGTGTGGGGAAAAGGAATCTGTCCAATGATTTCTTTTCAAAGGAAAATGACATCACGTTACAGATTTCAGATTTCGATGTGCCGGAAGATGAGCTAAGGGTTCTTGATACCCTCTTGAAAAGCAACGCCAGCCATAATATTCTTTTTTATGGAGAATCTGGCACAGGCAAGACATCTCTTGCAAAATGCCTTGCGAAAACTTATGGCAAGGAACTTCTGGCAGTAAAAACGCCTGTTTCCGATATCCACAAAGAACGGTTACAGAGAATTTACGGAACGATCAACGTAGCGGACAAACAGCGTTCTATTATCCTTATAGATGAAGCAGATGAAGTTCTCAATACAGGTGATTCTTTTTTTAATAAGAGTCTGACGAACAAGAGCTGGATCAATATGCTCATGGACAACCATCAGCAAAAAATTATCTGGATAACTAACAGGTTTAATACAATCAATCGCTCAACCATGAGGAGATTTTCTTTCTGCATGGAGTTCACCGCATTTAACGCTCAAAAGAGGGCGAAAGTCTTAACAAATGAAATCCGGCAACGAAAACTCATGCATTATTTCAGTGAGAAGGATATTCAGGATCTCTGTAGGACATATTCTGTCAATGCGGGAAGTATAGTTAATGCACTAAATATTCTATCTATTGAAAAGACGAAGGATAAGGAACTAGCTCTCAAGAAAATTAAAGCCATCCTGAAAAGCCATGAGAAAGTGACCACAGGAAAGAAAGGCTCGATTTCTGATAATAGAAAGGATTTCAGTCAATATTCAGTCGAGGGGCTGAACTGCTCTGAAGATCCGGAAAAGATTATCAGCATTATTAAAAGATTTATCGAGCAGCAGAGAAACGGACTTCTTCAGATGGCCAGGCCAATGTCCCTCCTGCTTCATGGGACGCCAGGAACTGGGAAATCTGAATTTGTTTATTATCTTGGACACGCTCTCAATAAGGAAGTGCTTTTGAGGAGATGCAGTGATATCCATTCCATGTGGGTCGGAGAAACGGAGAAGAACATTGCAAATGCTTTCAGAGAAGCCGGGGATAATAGTAGCATACTTTTTTTTGATGAAGCAGACAGCTTTCTCTTTCCAAGGCGAGACGCTTTACGTTCATGGGAGAAGAATTTCACGAATGAGATCCTTACTCAGCTTGAAAGCTATACCGGCATCGTGATCTTTGCGACGAATGATATAGATGGTTTGGATCATGCTTCCCTCAGGCGCTTCAAATTTAAGATAGAATTCAGGTCACTGGCACCGGAAGGGATACTTAAGCTTTATAAAACTATGCTTCAGCCTCTGTTACCAGAAGGAGCAAATCTTTCAACAATGGATCAAAAAAAGCTTCAAAGCATAAACAATTTAACCCCAGGGGATTTGGCAGTAGTTTGCGACCAGCATATATTTGAAGACCGAAGCAAACTTACCCATGGACAGTTAATTAACTCCCTGCTGAATGAGGTAAGCTATAAGCACTCACAGAAGGACATGATTGGCTTCAGATCCTGTATATAAAAATGTGACAAGGCGGGTCAATTAAGGGTGCCTTGAATTATTTTGACATGGTATTTACAATTCCAATAGTGGATGTGACGCAACCATCCCAACCTACTATAGTATATAGCCCATTATAAGGAGACTTTTTTGTAATGACAAATGAGAATAAAAATATAAATACTTATCTCAGCAAATCCCTCTTTCTAAGAGGACTACAATGCCCCAAGTCCCTCTATCTCCATAAATACCATCCTGAACTCCGGGATGAGATATCTGATCAACAGAAAGCATTGTTTCGGACAGGCACGGATGTTGGTAGATATGCACAACAACTTTTCCCAGATGGAATTGAGATCCCTTATGATGACACCTCTCACATTGCACAGCTTGAGATGACTCAGGCGGAAATCAACAAAGGAACAACTACACTGTATGAGGCTGCCTTCAGCCATGACGATGTCTTTGTAAAGGTCGATATCCTGCACAAAGACCAAGAGGGATGGAAATTCTTTGAGGTCAAGAGCACAACAGATATCCAGAACAAAACAGGTATCGAGAAGGTCTATCTTGATGATGCTGCTATCCAATTTTACGTACTGAAAGGATCAGGGTTCCCTGTCTCAAAAATCTTTCTTGTGCACATAAATAATCAGTACGTTCGGCATGGAGAGATCGATCCAAAAAGCCTCTTCATTGTTACTGATGTTACGGATGCCGTCAAGGAAAACCAGCCTTATATAGTGGAGAACATAGTGAAACTAAAAGAGACGCTCCGGGGCGATATGCCTGACATCGATATTGGGGAATATTGTGAAGCGCCTTACCGTTGTGATTTCCAGGGATACTGCAGGCAGCATATTCCTTTGAATTCAGTCTTTGCTCTGAGGAGGAGAGGAGTAAATAAGTATAAATTATACCGACAGGGCATAATTGAAATGAAGGACATACCTCTTGATATATTGAACAAGGCACAGAGGCTGCAGGTTGAGGCTTTTCTTAACAAAGCTCAGACAATCGACAAGGATGCAATAAGAACGTTCATGGATAAGCTCTTTTATCCTAGGTGCTTCCTTGACTTTGAGACCTTTCAGTCAGCTGTCCCATTATTTGATGGCACAAAACCTTATCAGCAGATTCCTTTCCAATATTCTTTACATATACAGGAGAGTGAAGATACTGACTTGAAGCATTTTGAGTATTTAGCAGAACCATGTAAAGACCCCAGGAGGGAACTTCTTATTAAATTAATCGACTTGATCCCTGAGAAGAGTTGCATCATCACTTATACTAATTTCGAGACACAGATACTGCGGGGACTTGCTGAAAGTTGTCCGGAATACAAGGTCAGAATTGAAGGTATCATAGAAAACATATGGGATCTCTCTCTGCCCTTTAATAAGATGGACTATTACCACTATCAGATGAACGGGTCTTATTCAATAAAAGACGTGCTACCTGTACTTGTCTCTGAGATGACTTATGATGGTATGGCTATCAGCAATGGCGGAATGGCAGTAGACGCTTATTTTGCTATGTGTCAGTTAAGTGATCAGAGCGAGATAAACAGCATCAGAAGAAACCTTCTTGATTACTGCAAGCTTGATACACTGGCAATGGTTAAGATTCTGGATAGCCTGAAAAGGATGCTTTAGACGATCTGCATTTAGCGGCGTAGAAGTCTTTGATGGCAATCATGCATCGATTTCGCACTCTACCTGAAGACAGCTGTCGCCAATACGCCCGTAGTCAAGCTTGACATGCCCCTGCCCATAGTCAAACGCGAAGTCATCCTCAAGTTCCTTGATGAACGCCTTTATGGACTTCTTAGACCATTTCCCGCCTTGAGGCAGGTATACATCCATGTAATCGAACTCCGTAATCCCATAGATGTCTGCTATGTCGGCATCCCTCAGTTCCTCGACAAATATATACACCTCCAGAGGGCTTCCACCAATAAACCTGATCTCCATCTTCTGTCGGTCACTGTGCGCTGTCTGTATCGAAAGGAACTTCGCGATCCTCCTGACATTGTCCTCCGAGGTCCCGTCAAGAAGCATGTGCTGCAGGTAGCTCTCCATGAAGGAGACCTGATCCTCGACGAGAGAAGAGTTCGGCGTCTCGTCGTCTCCCACATAGACAAAGGATAAAGGCTTTCCCTTAGCGCAGTCAGCAAGGAAGCTCTTCCTCCATTCCCTGAACAGACGTTCGGCATTGGCCCTCACGTGGAACTCTTTTTCGTCGATCATAGCTTTATGCTTTTCTGCAACAGCTTCGTAATCGCATCAAGATTGATCATAGGGCCAAGGATCAGTGGCTTCTCCACTAAGATTTGTCCTTCCAGAGGCACGCCTATCACAGAGCTTTCATCGCCTTAAACGCTTCCTTGCCCATGAGGATCGCACAGGGCATCGGAAAGGACATCAGTGTGTTGCTGTCATGGATTTATTATGTCGAAGGGCACTGACAGCATCATGTCAGATTTTCTGAAGTTATAGCAGATGAGTTCCGCTATGAATGTTTGGCAAGCGCCTGACCAATGCTTTTTCATTCCAATCTTTATCGAAGCTAGCAAATGCTGCAGCATCGAGGATGCAGGGGTATGTATTGCTGTTCATGCAAAGCATTTGAATGCCATCCATTACAAAATCATAATAATTAGCATCTGACAAAGCATTAGCAGAAAGTTTGAGCGGAAAACCGGCTCTGTTTAGCCATCTTGTTATTCTGCTGTCTATCGGTATCTCATATCTGGTTAGCCCCAAGGACTGCCAAAGATTCCTAGACTGTTTAGGTCCAAAGCCTTTCATATTTCTTGAAATATAGAGGGCTGCATTCTTTTCGATATCTCTATCAGTGGGTTGAGGCCTACGCTTCCTGCATTTTTGCAAACGATCAATTTCCTCTTGAACCTCAGCCCACCCATTTTGTCCAAGCCAGTTGAAATTGTAATCAACCTCTTCCGCTATACTTTTCGCTCGACGCAGCCCTCTGAAATCAGTGATTACCTTCTCGACAAATTTATCAAGTTTTTTCTTGTTTGCATAACAGGTGTGCAAACTTAAAGGAAAGGGCGTTGCACTCATAAAGCGATTTACGGAACTTTCTGGGCCAGAGCGTTGTTGCGTTGTCATAAGGCAGGAAATAACGGCCTTCCAGAATATCTCCTTATCAATACTTGGGGAAGGGCCTTTGATATTCCTTGCAATTCTCTTCATGACGAACTGTTTAGCACGTTGAGAATCAACGAACTGTTTTGTTTTTTGAATGTCGTCGGCTTCTATTTCCCAGCTAATTCTCATGACTATCCCCCTCGTCTGTAAGTAAGTGTCTATATCGTTCTCTCTATAAAGCCAGTAGGTCTTCCCAAGATGCCAAAAAGAAGGTCTTCGGCTGAGACTCCATTACTCTCTAATTTCTGGTAACTACCAGGTTGTATGTACTGAATCAATCCGGCCTTGAAATTTACTTCATCCGGATAATTCACCCAATCTCTATATCCTTGAGACGTATAACGATACGCTGTTCTGAGTACGAAATTATAGAGGACTGGATTCAGTCTTCCAATCGTGCTGTTTGCGTTGGCCCGAAGAGATATTACCTGCATCCGGGAATAAGCTACAGCAAGAGCCTCTTCCAGGTACTTATCATAATGCCCACCGAATAGGGAATGGAGCACGTCACAGTTAAAATGAAAGACCTCATGATGATAAGTACTGAGGGTCACCAAAGTAGCGACTCGCTCAAGGTCAGGCTTTGTTACGAATGCACCGAAAAGCATCTGTACACATTCACTTATAAGACCCCAGAAAAAAGCCCTGATGTTTCTAAGATTGAGACATACCACTCCCGGACTACTCATCGGTATATAGATCCCTAGGACGGTTTCTTCATCAGGTAGGTTTCCCTCTATCTGAACATCAGGTCGCTGATTGAGCAGTTTCTCTAATCTGGCTTCTCTAAATAGTGCTTCTTTAAATATGACCTCATCGAAGTCCCCGGTCGGAAGCTGATCAATCTCCTTCCTTATCTCTCTGATGATATCATCCGTTAGACTCATAAACCTCCCCCTTTTTTGAATTTGCTCTTATGAGACTGTTCCATTTGGCCATTTGTCGAAACAAAATGTCAAGAAACCTCTTCCTTTCCAATTATTTCCTGCAGATATTGTTCAAATTGCTTCTGTGTGCTGAGAAGACCTTCTGAGCTGTTATCTGGCATGAGTCGATGAGCAGTGTCTTCCTTACAAAGATAAAGGCCTCTGATTCTCTTCGTACCCGCATAGTATTTGTCTTCCCTGCTTTTAAAGTTTCCGTTTCCTCTCCGTCTAAGGATAGTCGCCCTCCAGTCTGACTCAAGACATACAAGGATATTGCAGTTCGGGCACTCGTACAGATCTCCCTCATTAAGCCAAAGCTCCGAAACAACACCCTTCATTGCGCATTCAGGACAATATCCGTTACAGAACTTATCGAACATAAGTCCTCCTTTCTGTTAAATGTTTCCTTTTATAGACGTCAGATTCTTTTCATTCTCGTCCCTGCTTTACGTTGTCCTCACCTATAGTATGGCAATTGTTACTGACAGCATTATGTCACTGCATTAAGACTATTCTTATAACCTATTATTAAATATGGTATGAATAAGCTTCCGTGTATTCCTACGAAATGCATAACATCTGTCCCCTTCAACCAATTGACAAGATACCGGCCATCTAGGGATCTCCGTGAGGTGCTCACCCGCCTTTTTCTTTCACGACCTCAGGTCGCTGCCATAATGCTGTCAGTAGGATAAGGTAGACTTGGGGTGATAGCAGAGGCCCACGTTATATTAATACGGGAACGAATTCTCTGAAGAGCAAATATGTACTCAAGAATGTGTGGAAAGAGTTATGAACGCTATATTGGACTGCCTATTCATCATACTCCTGATATTTGTGCCCAGTGGCGTCTTCCCGGTCATATTGCTGATATCTTTCTTTTACCTGGTCTTCGTCATCCTTGAGCGATTGGTGTCTAAAACCTTTACAGAGGAGGGAATGAAATGCAAGACTTCTTGATTATTATAGGGGTCCTTGCGGCATGTGGAACAATCAAGTATTTGGTCAACGTGTATAACAATACGAACAACGTCAAGACGAAACAAACATTACTTTGCCTGGCTGTTGTGATTGGGATACCCACGGCTCTCTTTATGCTTCCAGTCATCATATTGTTTGTATTCTTTTGCTTCGTGCTAGGCATTCTTTGTGGGGTGCGGGATTGGTTTTTCGAGCCCATTACAAGGAGGAGATAGAAAAATGACTAATTTGGTGCACAAGTCTTCTTTTCATGGCCACGTGGCAAACTCCGAACAGGAGAAATTATCATTCATTGCGAGAAGTCCCGACATCTTTGAAAGACCGAATCATCGGCTTAAGCAAATCCCGTTTCATTTCATATATAAGGTTTTCGGGTTCTAATACCTTCAAATAAGGCATCCAAGAATATATCCGACACAATGCTCACCATGATAGTTTTCACGACATCCCACTTAATTGCACTTGTATATCCCCTAGTGCATTGAGACGGGATTAAACACAGTCTGTGCCCGATTACTCGAAGACTATCAACAAAACCTATGATTGTCAAGAGAATGTAGAAGTTGCAATCTTATTCGACATTAGCCCTTTTTCTATGAGTGCCTGAGACGGGGATTTTTTATCAAGACTTTTATGTGGACGGATGCAGTTGTAAAAGATAAGGTATTGTGCGAGACGCACTCTAAAAAGGCTGCTATTATGTATCGCATCAAGATTCTGAGCGACGAACTCGGCCTTAATGGTTCTGTTATAACGTTCGATGAAGCTATTGATCTTAGGGCAATGGGGATAACTGAAGTAATGAGGGAGCTTCTGTCTCTGGAGTTCCTTATCAAAATCACCGAGGAATTCCGAGCCGTTGTCACTCTGTACCGATACTATCGGGATTGGGCAGACAAGCAGGAAGCGTTTGAGGAAGTCTGTTGCCGATCGGCTTGAAAGCGAACCGTAGCACCCTGTCAGGGCAAACTTGGTCATCACGTCGATTGCTGAGATCAGGTATCGTGTCGTGCCCACCTCATGAATAACGGTGCTATCTGTCTGGATATGACCCGGTTCAATGGGCTTTGGTGATTTTCTGACACGTTGTCTTTTGCAGTGAGCCGGCTCTTTTCTGCCGGGGTCGTGGTACACTCTGCCCGGTTTTCCCTGGGAAAAGAAGTGATGTCTCTTGATGATTTTCCCTATTTTGGATTCAGAGATCGTCGGGATTCCAATTTCCTTGCAATAGGGATCAAGGAGAGGCTTGAGCTTCTCTTTACCGATCCTCCCGTACTTCTGTCGATAGGAGCGAATGAAGTCTATGATGTGAGGGTCAACAGCCATCGTTCTTACGTGAGAGGGTGTGGTACTGGCAGGCACGAGGGCCTCCAGTTTTCCCCCTGATTGTGCGAGTTTCTTCTTCCAGACGTGGATGATTTTGCGATCTGCGCCAAAGGCTTCCTTGGTGGCTGCCTCGCCGTAGTAGTCGTAGAACTTAATGATCTTGTGTCGTTGTTGTGCCACTTCGCTTTTATCGAACCGCTGCAGACTTGCCAGCATATTCTGTAGCCTCCTCATGCCTCGCATCCGGCTGAAGATAGAATATGCCCGGCTGTAATGATCCATCAAACCTCAATGTCGCAAATGTATCGTAACTTCTTCACCCCCATACTGGTTTATTAGCTGCTGAATAGATAAGCCTCTTTAAACATTTAATAAAATTCTCTAGTGTTTTTTTTAAAGTGGTACTTTCAATAAAGTCTCCCCTCAGAGCCTATTTTGCAAGCGTTTCATCATATCAGCTGCGAAGAACCTGAGAAAGTAAGCTATGTTTTTGAACAATCATGTTTCTCTCTTCTATAATAATGTAATGGAAAAAGTCTTCTTGAAGCGCAGCAACAGGATCCTTGCAGGTCATCCATGGATTTTTTCAAATGACTTGCAAACTAGTCCCAAACAGTATAAACCTGGTTCCCTTGTCGAGGTGTACGATATGCAAAAGTTGTTCCTCGGCATCGGGTATATAAATCCCAATTCACTTATTTCAATACGCCTACTGACAAGAACACGAGATGTCATTGATGCAGACTTTCTCCGCAGAAGGATATCCCGCGCATTGCACTACCGCCGCCAATTATCCTACGGTAACAGTTCATTCAGGGTAATCTTCAGCGAGGGCGACTTTCTGCCTGGATTGATAGTGGACAAGTACGCTGACTGTGTCGTTGTCCAGTTTCTGACACTCGGCATGGAAATGATGAGGGATATCATACTGAATCTTGTAGACGAACTGTTATCCCCAAAAGTCATCGTCATCAGAAATGACAGTCGCAGCAGAGCACTGGAGGGTCTTCACGTCGAAAAAAAGTTGGTCAAGGGCTCTCTCGACGCAATCCCGCATATCAAAGAACATGGTATGACCTTCGAGGTGCATCCCCTTTCGGGTCAGAAGACAGGCTTTTATCTCGACCAGAGAGCCAATAGAATCGCCCTCAGTGAAGTCATCAAAGGCGGCAAAGGTCTCGATCTCTTTTGCTATTCGGGGGCATGGGCACTACATCTTGCCAACAATGGCGCCCATGTGAAAGGAGTTGATAATTCGGAAGCGGCTGTCTTGCAGGCTAAGAAAAATGCTGACCTGAATGGTTTGACAGAAAACTGCGATTTTGTCAGAAGTGACGTCTTTGATTTTCTCAGGGAGGAGATTGCATCGGCGACTCTGTACGATTTCATCATCCTTGATCCACCCGCCTTTGTGAAGAGCAAGGTCAGGCTGAAGGAAGCGCTGAAGGGCTACAAGGAAATAAATACGATGGCAATGAAAATCATCAGAGATGGCGGCGTCATCGCCACCTCTTCCTGCTCCTACCACGTAGACAGAATGACCTTTCTTTCTCTGCTTAGAGATGCTGCAAGGGAGGCAAAGAGGACTGCACATCTGCTTGACTACCGCTACCAAAGCCCGGATCACCCTATCCTGTTGGCCGTTCCTGAAACAGAATATCTTAAATGTGCATTCATTAAATTATAATTCTCTTTCTTTTTTCTCCCCTTTTCTTTCAACAACCGATCCATTCATGATGACATTTCGACCAATTGGTACTGTCTGTTCCCAAGACCCAGTCTTTCAGCCTCTTCGGTCTGCAGGAGATAGTTTTTATTGTGCAGTTCACGCATTATGTCCAGCCCATCGCTTATCTTTTGATCTTCAGCGAGTGACGCAGGAAGTGGCTTTGACTTAAGAAGCATATCAATTGAGGCCTGTTCTATTGACACGAGATCATCAGACACCGCTATCCCGATGTCCTGAATGACAGGCACTTCTGCAGCTGGCATGCAATCACATTCCGGCTGTATCTCGGTGAGAAAGTTTATATAAACGACTTTTCCAGACCTGAAGGTGCTGAGCACCGCCTTCGCCGCCTCTGCGAGAGACTTCATAAACAAGTCATCGTCACTGGGCAGAGTTAGGCCGCCCTCCGGACAAACCCTTGTGCACCTGCCGCAACGCCAACACCTCTCATCATCATAAGTCAATTTCTCGTCTTTAAAACTTATGCAATCGAGCGGGCATACATCCTCACATTGATAACAAAAAGTGCATTTTTCATCATCCCATAGCAATTTTCCTTCCCCAATTGCATGCATGGCCCCTCTTCCGCATTTCCAACCACACTGCCTATGGCTGGCACTCACGCCTCCCATGGCAAGATTCTTTATAGCACCTGCATATCCAGCATTAATATGGCCTTTAACATGTGAGCAAACCACCATTGCGGGGACATCGTATATGAGTGAAGCCACGGCGATCTCGAAAAGAATCTCTCCTGCCTTTACCATAATATTGTCATTTCCATAGAGTCCATCAGCAAGGACAACAGGTGCACCTACGGAGAGGTGATTTATGCCGTTCCGGTTTGCGACCTCTAGGTAGTCAAGACCTTTTATTCTCACCGTATCAGTCACAAATGGCTGTGAACCAACTTGCCTCAGGGCGTCAGTCACCTTTCTGAGGAATACCGGCCTGACAATCCTGTGTGCACCATCGGAGCCAAAATGGGTTTTCACTGCTACCCATTCATTTCTTTCAAAAAAGCGTGGCAGATCCATCTCTTTTAACAATCGTTCCAGCTTTCCTGGCATGCTTTCGTCATATTTCCATTTTCTCACCCTTGCCGAAGCAAAATAGACCTTTGACATGTGATTACCTCTCTTTAACAATATTCGTTTGCTCTTAGTTCTATTTTAAGATATTAACAAATCACTTAGTAAGTCCCGAATCGTATTATGAAGGTTATCACTTATCTCTCAGAGCTGTGTCATAGGTAATGCAAGGGGCTTGTCAAAGCCGCTCTTTGGAGCGGAGGGTCTTAAGTGAGTGCCCTGGTTACAGGGGGTTCCTACTCCACTGTGACGCTTTTAGCTAGGTTTCTCGGTTGATCTACATCGCACCCTCTCAGCACAGCGACGTGATAAGCGAGCAGTTGAAGTGAGATCGTCAGGACCACTGTAGTCAAGTATTCATTACTTCCGTGCATGAGTATCGTGTGTTTGGAAAGCCTTCTCAGTGCCTCATGGTCAGCGGTAGTGATGGTGATGATGGTACCCCCCCTGCTCTTAACCTCTTCCATATTAGACATGACCTTTTCGAAAAGTCTTCCAGGCGACGCAAGGACAACGACGGGAAGATCCTCATCAATAAGTGCTATGGGACCATGCTTCATCTCGCCCGCTGGATATCCCTCAGCATGGATATAAGAAATCTCTTTTAGTTTCAGCGCCCCTTCCAGGGCGATTGGGAACTGTATTCCCCGACCAAGGTAGAGACAATCCTTTACTTTGAATATCTCACGTGCAATTGCACTTATCTCATCATCAAGCTCTAGCGCACGCTCCACCTTTAAGGGCAGTTGAATGAGTTCCGCCAAAAGTAAAGACGCCGCCTCATCAGTCAATCTACCCTTTATCTTTCCTAGCGCAATAGCAAGGATATATAGTGCAACGATTTGGGTCGTGAAGGCTTTTGTCGAGGCCACTCCAATTTCTGGTCCCGAGTGAGTAAAGAAGACGAAATCGGACTCACGGGCGGCAGTACTCCCTATCACATTACAGATGGTCAGTGTCTTCGCTCCGAGCCTTTTGGCTTCTCTCATGGCAGCGAGGGTATCTGCCGTTTCACCTGACTGCGTGATTGTGATAAAGAGAGTGTTGTCCATTATTATGGGATTCCTATATCTGAATTCAGACGCGATATCGACTTCCACGGGTATCCGTGCAAAGTCCTCGATCATATATTTCGCTACCAGCGCAGCATGATATGAAGTGCCACAAGCAACGATGGATAGGCGATCTACTGCATCAATAACTTCAGCGGTGAGACCAAATTCTTCGATGTTTACCTTAGCCTGCTCTGGGAAAACCCTTCCTCTTATTGTGTCGGCAATCGCCCTCGGCTGCTCGAAAATCTCCTTAAGCATGAAATGACGGTAGCCACCCTTTTCAGCCATCGAGGGACTCCACGATATGGTCACAACCCTTTTATTGAGGTGTCTTCCCGCAAAATCTGTGAAGATGACTCCGTCTCTGTGCATGACTGCCATTTCATTATTGTCAAGAAATATCACGTCCTTAGAATAGTTAAGGAATGCCGGGACATCCGATGCCAGGAAGTATTCGCCATCTCCAAGTCCCATCACCAGCGGGCTTTCCTTCCGAACTGCCACAATCTTGTCGGGTTCATACTCGCTTATGACCGCAAATGCATATGCACCCTCAACCTCTACAAGAGCTTGCCTAACAGCCTCTTCAAGGGGCCTTCCCGCGGAATACTTGTTTATCAGGTGGCAGAGGACTTCCGTATCCGTTTCTGAGGTGAACCTAAAGCCATCTTTCTCGAGTCGACGCTTTAATTCAACATAATTCTCTATGATCCCGTTATGGACAAGCACTACGCCGCCAGACCGGTGAGGGTGAGCGTTTTCATCGGAAGGTTTTCCATGTGTGGCCCATCTTGTATGTCCTATAGCCAGGGTACTTGATATATTGATATTTCGGGTAATATTTTCCAAGGCACTTATCTTCCCCTTGCACCTCCTGACTTCGATTCCTTCCTCAGTAACATATGCAATCCCTGCAGAATCGTATCCTCTGTATTCGAGGCGTTTCAGCCCCTCCACTACGATGGGGATTGCGTTATTTCTTCCTATGTAGCCAATGATTCCACACATAACCAGTCGAGAGCGCCGGCCCCTGGTGACCCGCTCTATTCCTCCTCATTCTTGTCTTTGTCCTCAGCGTTTTGGACTCTTTTAATTCTTTTCAGCGTCCAGTTCTCCACATTTTTCTGTTTGGCTCTACTGACCGATAAGGCAAAGGGGGGTACATCCTTAGTAATCGTTGAACCCGCACCGATGTACGCCCCTCTTCCAATAGCTACCGGCGCAATTAATTGAGTATCGCTGCCCACAAAGACGTTGTCTTCGACAATTGTTTTATGTTTTTTCCTTCCGTCGTAGTTACATGTGATAGTTCCTGCCCCTATATTCACATCTTTACCAATCTCTGCATCTCCAAGATAGGTCAGGTGAGATGCCTTCGTTCCGTCGCCAATCACAGATTTCTTTGTCTCTACAAAATTACCTATTTTAGCGGCAGAGCCGATGACCGAGCCATGCCTGAGATGAGCAAAAGGTCCCACGGTTGCGCGGTCTTTTACAGTTGACGATTCGATTACTGTTGAATCTTTTATGACTACATCATTGCCGATGGTGCTATCAATTATCCTTGCATTTGGGAATATCGTGCATCCTTGACCGACAATACTTTTGCCTTCGATATGCACATTCGGGTATATCAGTGTGTCCATGCCAAGCTTTACCCGGGGATGGATGAAAACAGATGACCTATCTATGAATGAGACCCCACTGTTCATCCACTGATGCACAATTCTATCCCTGAGGTACAGACCCGCATTATGGAGGTCTTCTCGTGTGTTGATCCCGCTAAAGTCCATCTGACTTCCCAAGTGATGTGCATTCACTCTTAACTCTCTTTTTACGGCTATATTCACAATGTCAGTCAGGTAATATTCTCCCTTGGCCTCATTAATCCCTATCTCATTTAGCAAACTTACGCACGGTGGTTCCATCGCGAATATACCGCTACTGACTTCCCGTATCATTTTCTGTTCCGCGTCCGCATCCCTGTCCTCTATTATCGCCTTAACCCGATGTCCGTCCCGTATTATCCTTCCATAGGAGTGTCGGCCTTCGTGGAAAAATGAAATTAACGAGAGATCCTCTCTGTTCTTTTTGTGAATTTCCAAAAAATCCCTCAACGTCGCTGATTCGATAAGCGGGGTATCCCCATTGACTACCAACAGCGTACCCCTGAAGTCCCCTAAGGCTGCTGCACCGACTCGCAGGGCATCTCCCGTGCCTCTCGGTTTTTCTTGAATTGCAAAGGTGACTCGAGAATCACTCAGAGAGCCCTTTATGCCCTTGCTTACAGGGTTAACTACTACAATCGTGCTTTGTGCAGTCAATGTGCTCACCGCATCAGCAACCCATTGAATGAGCGATTTTCCACATATTTCATGGAGAAGTTTGGGTATTGAAGACTTCATCCTTGTGCCAAGGCCTGCAGCAAGGATTATCACAGCGACCTTCACTTTACGTTACCATTGGTCTGCAATATTATTGATGGTGCGGCTATGCCTCCTGAAAGAATAATTCTTATCCCTTCATCGATTGGCACAGAAGTGTAAATTATGCTTTTCTCATCGAAGAGTACAATCTCACCAAGATACAAATTATTTGTTGGGATGTACACCGCTTTAAGGTTACTCTCTTGATTGTCGTGTTTGACCACACATTCCTTTGTGAGAAAACCGAACGCATATGCTCCCGCTCTCGGGTATTCAACGATAACGAATTTCTTAAAGGAACTCTTGTCTTCTGGTGAGAAGGCATCCACAAGCTGCTTTATCGCAGTATAAATACTCTTGAACACGGGAATGTGTAAAAAAATTCTCTCCAAAAAGGCCATGACTTTCTTCCCAAAAACGTTTGTAGAGATAATTCCAAATAGAAATATCATACAGACAGCTGCGATAAACCCCAGTCCAGCAACGTGTCTTCCTAGAAATAGGTCGAAAAAAGGCCCCAATATGCCATCAACCAACTTGAATAATGTCACTATGACAAAGATAGTAAATACCGCGGGAATGGTAATGATTAATCCCGCCAAGAATTTTCTCCTAAAAGTAATATGTATTGTCCTGATCATCGTCGCGTTGCGCTCTTTCACAAATATCAAATTCTAAAAGTAAAGTATTCCGTAAGATCGGTATCACCGGGATCAACTTTTACCTATGAAAACATCCGGCAGACTGCTTCTCCTTCCTTCGCTCACGATGGCCAACCTCCCCTCAAGACCCGTTGTGACTTTTGGCTGCAGACATCGATCTCAAGCGTCTGCCAAGTGTCTGTCAATTTCAACGTCATCCCATTCCATGGCGTCAGATATCAAAATTAGCATACACATTCTGGACATCATCATGATCTTCAAGCGCGTCGATCAACCTGAGCATCTGATCAGCTGCGTTACCTTCGAGATGGACATAACTCTTGGGGAGCATCGTTATTTCTGCAAATGAAACAGGGATTGCCCGTTTTTCCAAAGCCTCTTTGACAACACTTAGCTTTTCAGGAGAGGAAATAATCTCATAATTATCCTCTTTGGGGTCACTTTTCACATCGTCTGCCCCTGAATCCAGCGCTAGCGATAGAAGCGTATCTTCATCTACCTTTGACGTCTCCACGAGGATGTATCCTTTCTTTTCAAACATCCACGATACACAACCTGTCTCACCCAGATTACCCCCATTCTTTGAGAGTATGTGCCGGACGTCAGAAACAGTCCTGTTTCTATTGTCAGTTAATACCGAGATAAGGAGAGCCACCCCTTTCGGGCCGTATCCCTCATAAATACCCTCCTCATACGTGGTCCCGGGCAATTCACCCGTACCTTTCATTATTGCTCTCTTCATATTTTCAGAAGGCATATTTATTTCCTTGGCCTTTTCTATGGCGGTCCTCAATCTGGGATTGCCCTCAGGATCGCCTCCTCCCAGTCGGGCGGCAATTGAAATCTCCTTGACAACCTTCGTAAACGCCTTGCCTTTTTTTACGTCCGTTGACGCCTTCTTATGTTTTATCTGAGCCCACTTGGAATGTCCTGACATCCCAGACCTCCGCATATATCTGAATTGTAAAAACTCTTTATCTTAAAAGCACTAATCAAATACTGTCAAGGAGTTGAAGATCATTCATCAGACTTGCGCATCTTCTAAGGCGGTCTTGCAAGGGCAGCCTCTTGATGATGGTATGCGCAAAACTGCTTCTCTCACCAGCAATTTAATGCTCTCGAGAGCACCTTTCATCGTCTCCACTACCTCTCCTGCCTTCAACTTATGTTCCGCAATGCCCGCGGCGTAGTTTGTCACTACCGAAATACCGGCCAGGCAGAGCTCAAGTTCCCGAGCCAGGACAGCTTCTGGCATCGCGGTCATCCCAACCACATCCCCACGAAGAAAAGTGGAAAAAAATGTTATTTCCTTCGCGGTCTCCAGTCTCGGCCCGTTAACACATATGTATGTTGCCGCACTCACCAAGGGAATGCCAACGCTTTGAGCAGCTTCTATGATGCAATCTCTCATTTCAGGGCAATAGGGCTCGGTGAAGTCAATATGGACGACCCTGTCCTCGTCATAAAAAGTAGATTTCCGGCAGCCTGATGTCATATCTATAAGCTGGTCAAGTAGCACAATTGACCCCGGTGCCATATCTCTTCGCATTCCGCCAACTGCCCCCACTGATATGATTCTTTGGACTCCCAATGACTTAAAACCCCATATGTTGGCCCTGTAATTGATCTTATGGGGCTGGATGTGATGGGGAACGCCTTGTCTTGGTAGAAAGGCAATCATTTCCTGTCCAAGGGCACCTATTTTATAACTTGACGACGGTTCTCCAAAGGGCGTTGTCATGGAAATCTCCTTTTCTATGACTAACCCTTCTATCTCATAAAGCCCACTGCCCCCGATCACTCCAATTGGCATCTATGACCCTCCTCAGGCCGTATATTTAATCAGACACCCTAGGCCACTGCCAGCCGTCTTTGTTCATCATCATCGTCAGTTACTCCCGCACATTCCGAGGATAGCCCATAGAAACCCAATTTCATTGGCCTTCTATGCTCCACCATCCGTGTCCCTCCACCAGCACAGATCACATCAATTGCAGTCACCACCAAGAAGACTGCATCGAGACCTGGGGCCATTTGCATCATTCTATTATTTTTCTCTATCAGCAGCTGTCTGCCGCTTGAAAAGTTTAAACAGCTCATCATTCATATTGATCCCCACGACTGTACCGTCACAGCCAACAGATATGTAACTGAACTTGACTTCTACCTTTTGCCAGCCACTTCCAGTCCACCTGTAAACCTCATCATAAGCGTTCACTCCCCAAATATATTTTTGACTTCCCACAGAGATTTGCCTGAGTTCCCCTTCGATTCTCCGCCATCCGTCCCCTGTCCACCGGTAAATTTGATCATTCCCATCTACCCCCCAGACAGTTCCGTCGGAACCCACTGAAACCTGCCTCAGCTGGCCCTTTATTTTCTCCCATTTATCTCCTGTCCACCGGTAGATCATATCCGATGCATCCACGCCCCAGATATGCTTTTGACTCCCCACAGATATCTGCCTGAGATGTCCCTCCATCTTCTGCCATTCGCTTCCCACCCACCGGTACAACTCATCGGACGCGTCCACTCCCCACACCTCACCATCGCAACCCACTGAGACATAGGTTAATTTCCCTGCCACGTGGTACCAAATTGTTCCCGTCCATTGCAAGATGTTGTCGCTAGCGTCAACCCCCCAAATATGGCGGATACTTCCCACCGAAATCTGTCGCAGACTTCCCCGCGCCTTAATCCAAAATTCATGGCCCTCTTTTTCAATAGAGTAGGCACCATTGCTCCAAAAAATACCGAAAATTCCAAATATCAGCAGGGCGATGATCGTAGAACGAACGCGAGTCAGACTGCCACTTCCTTTTTTTCTCATATCGAATCTCCTATAATTTAAACTTACAATAGAATACCAAATTTTAACAGAACGTAATAAAGCAATGCTATCATGCTAAATGAATGTTACTGCATCCGGCCAATTGACGGTGTCAATAAATGTCTGATAGATTAGATTGAGAAAAAGAAGTCTGAAATCATAGAGAGGTACAACCTATAATGGCGTCCGAAAGTATACCATACCATAAACTCTATCTTTTCAAGGAAAAGCTTGGGATTAATGAGAGCATCTTGGAACAACTATCGCCCTATAGAGACCTTTTTGTTGGTAAAACGAACGAGTTCGCAACTTACTTTTACAGCGTCTTTTCGCAAATACCGGAGACAAGACGCATCCTCACGTACACGGGTCGGCAGAAGTTCTTATTGCAAGCGTGGGCTCACTGGTTGAGTTCACTCTTCCGGGATAAACTCGATGATGAGTTCCTATCCTATTTATGGCGCATCGGCAGAAGACATGTGGAGGTCAATCTGGACCAAAGATTTACAAACCTCGGTTTTTCCGTGGCGCGTCAATTTTGCCAACAGGTCATACTCGCGGAGATCCCCCCGGAAAGAGTGGGGATAATCTGCCAAATTGTTGATAAGTTGTTAGATTTCTGCCTTTTAGTCGAGACAGATGCATATATCGAGGCATCTACACATTGCGATCTCGAGGTAATAAGGGGGATAGCAGACAGAGTAAGAAATCCAGTGACGGTCATTGGCGGGCTCCTAAAGAGATTGCAGAAACAAGTGGATGTGAAGGACCCTACATATAGTGTGTTTGAATCACTTATTTCAGAAAGTGCCGGTTGCGAGCTTGTAGTTGCTGATATTAAAACCTACATAGAAATGTTTCAACAAGAGCCTACCTTCCAGCAAATATCGATTGAGACGTTAATTGGAGATGCACTGGACAGACTTCGCGTTGAAAAAATTACTGAACATGTCCGTCTAGAGGTGGATCTTGACCAGACCGCTCCTTTTGTCATGGGTAGCTTGACTGATTTGCGTAATATGTTTTATTACATTCTGCAGAACAGTCTGGAGGCGGTCAATTCGAATGATCCTTATATAAAAATCTGTTCGCACCCCATTGTGATGCCAGCAAGGAGTCTTGAGATAGAAATATTCAATGCGGGCTCACCACCAAAGTTGGAGGACATTGACAAACTTTTTTATCCTTTTTATTCAACTAAATCCAATGGCACAGGGTTTGGTCTTCCTATTGCCAAGTTGGCAGTAAGGAAATGTTATGGCAAACTCCTGATACAACCGATAAGCGGCAAGGGTACCAACGTGCGCATAACGCTGCCCCTTCCTTAGTAGATGGAATGGGACTTAACTGCCACAACGTTCTCCAATGTTGATAGGTCGGGTTACTTTTGTTAACTATGAAAAGGCTCTCACGGACTGATGTCATAGACATTGCCAGCTCAACTGGTGAGCTCACAGCGGTTGACCTTTCTCAGCTGAATCTGAGCGACCTTAATCTTAGCGCCGTCAACTTTAGAGGTTCAAATCTTGCTGGCGCTAATTTGTCTAAAGCTAATTTAATTGCTACTGACTTTTCGGGTGCAATTCTAGCCGGGGCTGATATCAGCAGTGCTAACCTCACTAGCGCGAAGCTTAGGGGCAGTGATCTTCAGAAGACCAATTTGTCTTTCTCTAATCTTACCGGTGCGGACTTATCCGGGGCCTGTCTGAGTCAGTCGAACCTGAGGCTCTCAAATCTTTCATCAGCCAACTTTAAGGAAGCAGATCTCACATCGGCCGATCTGCAACAGGCAGATGCAAGTGCCACTATTTTAGCAGGTGCAAGACTCTCTAATGCCAGCGCCTATGGGGCCAGTTTCGTCGCTGCTGATCTATCTGGGGCAGAGATCAAAGGTGCGGACCTCACAAAAGCTGACTTTAACGCAGCCACGCTTACTGGCGCAGACCTGAGAGAGGCTATCATACTATCTGCAAATTTTCATGCTGCTGATCTATCTGGTGCCGACCTCAGAGGGGCTAAACTCACTGGTACCGACTTATCCCGTGCAAAGGTCGATGTTGCGACTCGCATTGCGGCGGATCCTAATTAGACCTTCTTGGGAATCAAAACTGTGGCGTTGAACTGCAGCCGCTTTTTCTCATAGCATGTTGGCAGGATAAACTCTCCGAACCGTTAAGAGTCGTATTAAGATCAAGATTATGCTTTTCAACTCACCTTCTTCTGACAGTCAGACCTCACGCACAGTTAAATCTATGCGCCTTGACTAGTCGAGGGTGCGTTAGTATAGATTACTATATGGAAATAATCAGGACACCCCGCATAATAAGTGAAACATCAAAAGTACATCTTTCGAGGTCTTTATCAATCGGCTTTGTCCCCACAATGGGAGTTTTGCATGAGGGGCATCTGAGCCTTGTCAGGAGAGCAAGATCGGAGAACCAGGTTGTGATAGTGAGCATCTTTGTAAACCCAATACAGTTTGGACCAGGTGAGGATTTTGACAGATACCCGAGAGACACAGAGACAGATGCTGCTAAATTGGAAAGAGAGGGGGTCGACCTTCTCTTTATGCCGGATAGTACCTCTGTGTTTCGCTCGGGCTTCTCAACGTTCATTTCAGTGCGTGACCTCTCTGATAAGCTCTGTGGAGCCCTCAGGCCAGGGCATTTCGTAGGAGTCTCAACTATTGTGGGGAAACTCTTTAACATGGTGAAGCCCGTGAGGGCCTATTTCGGGCAAAAGGATTTCCAGCAATCGTTAATTATTAAACGAATGGTAGATGATTTGAATATGGATATCGAGGTGATCATTTGTCCGATTGTCCGGGACAGCGACGGTCTCGCGATGAGTTCTCGGAATGTTTATCTCAATTACGAAGAAAGGTCAGCGGCCACCTTGATTTACAAGACACTAAAGGCTACATCACAATTTATTGGAACAGGGGGTACCATGCCTAAAGCTGCAAAAAGCTATATGCATGACATGTTACGGACAGAGCCTCTCATATCAGAAGTTCAGTACGCGAGTGTCTATAACCCCGATACTCTGGACGAGATATCTAGGTTCGAAGAGCAAGCTCTCCTCGCCATAGCATTGAAAATAGGGAACACCCGCCTCATCGACAATGTGTTAGTAAGACCCAATTAGAAAAAATCTCAAATCTGCAATAAGAGTGTGACCTGAATTGTGCTGACCCTGGTGACGCCGACGTTGCGACCGCGACAGATCAACCCGTAATCAGTCGTCTGTCCCTTTTCCCAGAAGTGAAATACTGGCGCAAACACTTATCTGAGATCCCGACAAAATGAAAGAGCATTTGAGACAGGTTTTGTGAAACTCAGTCGGAACGCCAACAATTATCCATCGTTATAACTGTTGCAGTTTGCCAAGGGGTAAAGAGCTTAACCGTGAGGATGTAGAGTGTCCCTCTCTCGCGCACGGTTAGACCGACACACAATTTGAGACCTCAATGAGGTTCATGTCTGGATCACGGAAATAGACCGACAAAATTGGCCCTGTAGCCCCCGTGCGCTGAATCGGTCCCTCGATTATAGCTACCTTGCATGATGAGAGATGGTTCACCACTGAGGACCGGGGGACTGACGTGATAAAACATAAATCAGCTGATCCGGGAGTCGGACGCTGAGCTTTTGGCTCTAACTCTTTTCCATATTCGTGCAGATTGATTTTCTGCGAGCCGAAGGATAGAGCCTTACGGCCGTTATCTAACGTCACGATTTCCATACCCAATACCCTTGAATAGAAGTCGCTGGTGATCTGAATGTCCTCAACGGTTAACACGAGATGGTCGAGTCTGTCAATCTTCATGGGCATTGTGGGACCTAGGCCTAACATAATACACTCTCACGAGGAACAAAGGCAGGCTGTACCGGCTTAGCTCCGCATCCCTCACGATAAAATCCAGTGGAGAACGATTGAATCAACGGGAAAAGCCGCCTTTTGTCGTCCAAATTAAATGAATTGTGATGCTTTAAAATCAATTCTGCGAGCATCACTGTCAGGGTATGTGTATTCCATATGCTTGGCTGTGGCGCGTGCAATTGTTTCACCGCAATATCTAGTGACAACCTTGAGCGCCATATCGATGCCCGCAGAAATGCCCGCGGAGGTAAATATCCTCCCATCTTCGACCACATGCTTGTCATACTCGACTGTTACTGATGGAAACGACTCACGCATCCAATCGAGCGAGCGCCAGTGAGTTGTTGCGTGACAACCTTCAAGCAAGCCAGCAAATCCGAGAAGCATCGAACCAGTACACACCGATGTCAGGGTTTCCACCTCCGACGCACGATTACGCAGCCAATTGAGCATTACTGCGTTCTTGAGCTCTTTACGGGTGCCCCAGCCACCGGGTACGACAAGAATATCTAACTTTGGGCAATTCTCAAATGTGTGGCCTGGAATGACTTTCATGCCTCCAGTTGTAAGCACATACTCTTTTTTCTCTGAGACTAAAAGCACGGCAAATGGCGAGGGTTCTTCCCTTCTCCTTTCCTCATTCAAGCGGGTGACGGAAAAAACTTCAAAAGGGCCGCAAAAATCTAAGACCTCCACGTTCTGAAACAACACAATACCCACATGTTTTCTTTCCATAACGTTTCTTTTTTTGTGGAGCCTAACAAATTATTAGCACGATCCGTATAACAATCGAAATGGAATGTTATGCGACCAAACAAACGAATATTCAATTTTTGAACATCTATGAAGATATTAGCATACTGATTTTGTTTTTTACAGAGATACACAGCCCCATTTAACTTGGCTGATTAATAATGTGAACAGAACATACATCATCGAACCGCCCTCAAGTGGTGAGAATCTCAGCTAAAGGCCTGGGCGTGAACTTTCTCGTCTTGTCAGTTTTCCTGTTATCCCCAGCGTCATTCAGGCGATAAGACGTGATGTCTGTTCGCCAAGTGTTCGAATAGTTTTTCAGCTTCTTCCTGAGCCTGTAACGTTTTCGCCACAGGCGTAAGATCTCTCCTGGCAAGAAATACTATGCAGACAAGGACAGCGTGTGAAATACCCCTCCAAGTAAACTGAGCAGGTCTAGATGGCATGCGTGAGATTCTGTTGACAACTTTCTCTGGTCAAATACGTTGCGGCGAGGAGCGGCGATAATAACCCACAGGATGAGCAGACGATATTCGATGGCGCACTATTGCTCGAGTGACAGTATCGGCTTCACTGAGGTACTTTCAAAAGAAAGCAACTGAAGCCCCGTATACGGCCTGAAATTGAGCCCTACACGTTCCTCCTAATAAATGGCAGACCTGCCAATGGCTGTGGGCATCTAGCTCCCCTCAGCCGATTATCAAATTTGGACGAATACGAGGGGTCAACCTTCAATGCCGATTTGCGAATTAGTTGACAACATATCGTCTCGGTTATCTAATATAGACCATGAAAAACACAAACCCACAAGCAGGCCTTAACACTATCGCCGTCATTATCCTGTTGGTTGGATTGGTCAGTGCGGTACTGATCTATCTTTCAGCCCAGGAGGCTCCAGAAGATCAAGGTCTCACAGATTCCAAAGCATATCTGCGCAATATGGAACTTTATGGAGGAAAGGCGAATGTGATGATGCAAGAGTTTAGAAACTGGCTTGACGGATTGTGGCATGGGAAGAAACTTGCCTTCACGGTGGCCTGCATTAGCATTGTCATATCATTGGGGTTTTTCTTTGTCGCCAGGCACTTCCCGGATGACGGATGATGAAAAAAACCGAGTCTGACTTACGGCCGGACTTTAGATTCACGCAGACCCTCACAAATGGATCTATAACATTTGATACTCCACAGCTTTTTCAGAATATTATTTTCATGAATTTCCATTAATGGCTGAGAGTGCTCATCACAATGAGTTGCCTGATGAGAACGCTCAGTAGTCAGCGTAGGAATGCTGACATGCATTGAGATTCTCGAATATTACAATCGCAACATCTCAGGAGTGTCCCGTCACTGTCAGGAACTGATCGACTTCCTCGAAAAAGACAGCCTTAGTTCTGTCGGGGTAACAAGGCTCTCCGAGCATGGGATCGGCCCAACAGAGCTCGATGACAGCAACTTTCTCTTTTTGAGATGTCCTTAGAGAGACGATAACGTCAGGCCTCATCATGATAGAGGTCGTAGGCAATCCTCCTTATGACAGAGCCAAATTCCGGAGAGGAGGCCGGATCGGTGAGTCCAAAGCGCATCCGGGAGTCAAAATAAGGCGGCGCAGCAAAGGTGGGCCGAAGGCGTCACTTTTCACTTCACTCTTGGACAGCCATCAAGCCTGTATTGGGTAAATTACCGAAAGCGCCGCATCCAAGTTCACCCCTATATGGCAAGGAAGAAGGGAAACCATTCGAAGGATCCTGAAATCAGTCAGGACGGTGAACGGTGCCAAAGGTCGCTGACCAAAAAGACAGACCGCCAGATGCAACCAGGTGACATGACTTGAGATTATTTTTTATCATAGAACTAGTGGCGTGAAATGCGTAACCTTATTGTAGCATTCATGATTTTACTTTTTATGTCGTCAACCGCATTTGCGACCTCCATTGTAGCTGTGAGGAACAATAATGAAATTGTAATAGCTGCCGATAGCAAAACGACTTTGACCACGGTCGGCGCAGTGGGTGAGGCAGAAAGCATGGCTAAATGTAAAATTGCACAGGCGGGAAACCTTTTCTTCGCATCTGCTGGAGCTGCTGGCATTGGTCCGGTTGAGTCCTTTGGCAGTGTCGATCCTCTGCTCAATTTGAAGGAAGTTATTGCTAAGGGTCTTTCTGGCGAAGGGAGAATCGTTGATAGGGTTGACAATTTAGAAAAAGTCCTTACTATTGATCTCTCCCAGATTGCAGAAAAGGCGAGACAAGACAATGCTGCTTTTTTTCTGGAGAGATTTGTCAGATACCCGATACATACTCTTATAATCGCTGGCTTGGATAATGGGGAACTCGTACTCATGGTCAGAACATTCAAGCTAATGATCTCACCCTCGGGCTCCATATCGTTTG
>JBKQMP010000159.1:0-8385 GCA_052146665.1 Dissulfurispiraceae bacterium | reverse complement strand
GGCAAGGGAGACCATAGGCATTACGAGGGCAGAGAATATCCACACAAATTCCAAGGTTTGGAGAAACTCCGATGAGATTCCAATAGTGAGGTGGCCCGATTCAAGAAGAAAAAGCGATGAAAATTAGAAATATAAGGATATCGATAAAGTCTGATGAAGAGTTTTTCGGTGAGGTTAAAGATGTTTGGAAAAAGCTTGATAAGGGAGCAAAGATTAAGAGACATGAGGGTATCTCTTTCGAGAGTCTTGAGGCTATGCGAAAAGTCCTTACGGAAGAACGTCTAAGGATTTTGAAAACAGTTAAAAAAGAACATCCCGGTTCGATATATGAATTGGCTAAGATTCTGAAGCGAGATATAAAAAATACGTTCGATGATGTGCAGTTTCTGTCTCAAGCTGGTTTCATAGAGTTGAAAAAGACAAGGGATGGAAGAGAGAAGACGACTCCACAGGTAAATTACGATAAGATAACTTTAGAGATCCTGGTTTAGGTTAGCATTTGCAGTCTTCAAATGTTGCTTGGGGGAGAGGAATCGTTAACGAGAAGATATTGCCATGCATGTAAATCCTCAATTTATAGCGGTAACCATTGATAAGAGTCATATCATTACGATCGGCGAAAGACTGTATGCGGAAAGCATCGAGTTTATAAGAGAGCTTGCCAATAATGCCTACGATGCCGACGCGACACTGATTGAGATAACAGTAACAGAGGATACGATAGAGATACGGGACGACGGCAGCGGCATGGACATGCAAGGTCTCGGTCAGTATTTTAATATCGGTTCTCAGCAGAAACTCTATGCCCCTAAGTCTCCCATATATGGACGGGACAGGATAGGGCAATTTGGCATAGGCAAGTTCGCCAGTCTCTCGGCATGTAAGCGCTTTGAGGTGATCACAAAGAAAGATGACTTTGTCGGCAGAGTGATCTTTGATAAGGATCAGTGGGAAAAAGACGGGGAGATATGGCAGTTGCCCTTCGAGAGGCTCGCTGAGGATTTTAGAAAACACAATGGAACAACCGTGCTTTTAGTGGGGCTGGAGAGATCATTTGAGCCTAAAGATATAGAGGCAAAGATAATCGAAGGCACGCCAATTAAGGCGCCCCATTTCAGAGTCAAAATTAACAATCATACGGTAACACCACGCAGTTTGTCGGGACACAAACTCCCGATACTTGAGGGTACTGTCTTTGGTCCTGTAACAGGTGAAATTGTCATCCTTTCGGAGACTGCGTCATCAGCTGCGAATCTGGGCATTGAGGTAAAGGTCAAACAAGTCACTGTGAGGAGAGAACTTTTTGGCATGGAGACATGGGGGAAATCAATGGCGCGAATACGAGGAGAGGTCAATGCGGACTTTCTGCCAATAACTAGTGACAGGACCGGCTTCGTAAGGGATTCAGATGAGTATAAAGAGTTTAAGAAAGTTATGGAGAGCGTGATGGAAGGGATAAAAACATCCCTTCAAAGGCTGACCATGAGGAATGAGGGCAAGAAGGTGAGTCGCGCGTTAAAGGACGCTCTGCAAAGGATACATAAGTCTCTTGCGTCAAACCCGGATCTTTCTCCCTTTGGTGCGTTTCCAGTGGGCGATGAAACAAAAACTTCGGGAGGCGCTGCCGCCGTTTCTAGTAAGACAGGAGGGGTTACTGAAGAAACGGTAAGCATTACGGAGAGACCTGTGAAAACTAAGAAAAAAAGAAAGAAGAAGCCAATAGTGAAACAGCTTACGCCAAATGCCATTATTAAGAGAATAAAGTTCGGCGAGACGGGAGTGTCATGCGTTGTTGACAGCTTTGGGGAAGACGGATCGGAGGTCTTCTCTGAGGAGACCACGATTTACATAAACAGGGATCATCCTCTCTATAAAAGAGAATCGGCAAAGATTGATACCCACACGTTGAATCTGGCGAGACTTATCACCCAGGAAATCTCTCTTATGAAAGACCCTAAAAATCCGAGGCAAGCATATGAAAGACAGAGCAAACTCCTGAGGGACGCGTTCATTTAGCACATGGTTCGACGAGTCGCACTGATGAGAAGCCGCGTTGACGTGAGGTGATGAAGTTTATTTTCAAAGCGATGATAGCTTATTCGCCATATGATATCTCTATCACGTATCTGTTCTTCACCTCAACGTGCTTACAAGAAGAATAGATTTTTCTTAGAACGTAAGATTCCCCAGCCGTCCACACCTCTTGTTTGAATGTTTACGCGGCATGCCGTTCCAGCACGGTCAACATTCATTTCCAAAAGCAACCTTGCATCTCTAACAGAAATAATGTCAAGAATCTTTCGCATCTTGCAAGCACTTCTCGTTTTGTTGGGGTAACGTTACACGTGACATGGAGAAGAATAGGCTTTTGAGGAGAGATGCCGTGCGTCATTTATAATTTTATCGGGAATATATTTTTCAGCGTTTGCTGAAAGTTATGAATTTAACGAAACTAGTTCTTGACAAGAACATTGTTTTACTGTAATAATAATTTTCAACAAATGCTGAAAATGGTGAATATAATGAAAGTGGGATCAGAAGAAACTGAGGCCAAGGCTGAAAAAGCCCTTAAAGCCGTTCTGGAAAAAATACCATTTCTTAAGGTCAATTCTGTTGAGAGGGAGAAAGATGGGGTGGACCTTCTGTTTAACTTGGCACTGGTTGATAAGACGCAGGTTCTCCTAGTTGAGGTGAAAAACAACGGCCAGCCGCGCATGGCCCGTGATGCAGTCAATCAGTTGATCCGGTACAGGAATAAATATCCAGATGCTTATCTTATATTCGTGGCACCCTATATATCTCCGCAGGCGGCTAATATCTGCATGAAAGACAGTGTTGGCTATCTGGACTTTGCCGGCAATTGCTTTTTTTCGTTCGGACAGGTGTACATCGAACAGACCGGAAAGCCGAACCCATTCAAGACGCGGAGAGACCTTGTCTCGCTATCTTCTCCGAAGTCTTCGCGTGTCCTGCGGGTCCTTCTCAACAACGCCGGCAGGGCCTGGAAGACGCAGGACCTTGCTAACGAAGCGAGAGTGAGCCTGGGCCATGTTGCAAATGTGAAGAAACTCCTTCTTGATCGTGAGTGGATAACGAAGCAGGACGGCTTTTCATTGACCGAGCCCTGGATGCTTCTTGAAGAGTGGGCCAGTATTTACACATACCGGAAGAACGAAGTGCTCAATTACTATTCACTGAAGAGTATTCCAGAAATAGAAGCCGACCTGGCAAAGGTCTGCCGCGAAAAAGGTATCGACTATGCCCTGACAGGCTTCTCCGGAGCAGCCCGTTTTGCTTCTGCTGTGCGCTTCGCACGCATAATGGCTTATGCATACAATACCAAAGAGGTGGCATCATTACTGAATCTTAAAGAGGTGGAGAGCGGAGCCAACGTTACGCTCCTGGCGCCTTATGACGAAGGTGTCTTTTATGGCGCGCAGGTGATTGAAAATATCAGGGTCGTCTCCCCTGTGCAGCTGTACCTCGACCTGAAGGGGTATAAGGGCAGAGGCGAAGAGGCTGCCGAAGCCTTACTGAGAGATGTGATACGACCCAGCTGGTCAAAAGAGAAATGAGATGCCAACGCGACGGGACTATACTGAAGAAGGAGTGGAGGCTGTACGCTCTGTGCTCATTGAGTTGGTGCATCTTCTGGGTGAGTATAAAGACGACATCGTTCTGATCGGAGGCTGGATTCCTGAAATCCTATTGCCCCACCCTAGCGGTCATCATATCGGGAGTATGGATGTTGATCTTGCGCTGAATCACCTTCACATTCATGAAGCCAGATACAAGAGGATTCTCGACCTTCTCAAGGACAGGGGATATGAGCAGGGAGGCCAGCCTTTCATCTTCTTCAGGAATCTCAAAATCGGCAACCATGAGGTCAAGGTTCAGATCGATCTCCTGACCGGTGAGTACGAAGGAACTTCAAAAAGTCACCGTCACCAGAGGGTGCAAGACTTACAGGTCCGCAAGGTAAGGGGCTGCGATCTTGCCTTTGAGATGTCACAAGAGATAGAAATTGAAGGAACGCTGCCCAATGGCGCCCATGACGCAGTGACCGTGCGTGTTGCTTCTATTGTGCCGTTCTTCGTGATGAAGGGCATCGCCATGGAGAGTCGAATGAAGGAAAAAGACGCCTGGGACATTTACTATTGCCTGCGGAACTATCCAGACGGGATTGAAGCGCTAGCCATGGAATTCAGACCGCACCTGCATAATAGCCTGGTCGTGGAGGGATTACAGAAGATTGCGGGAAAGTTCTCCTCTGAAAGGGCATTTGGCCCCAAATCGGTTGCGGACTTTGAGGAGATAAACGATCCTGAGGAACGGGACCTGATACAGAGAGACGCCTTTGAGCGGGTGAATGAGCTGATCAATAAGCTGAATATTAATTCTTAAAACCATCAAATTATCATAATCCTTATCCTTCATCAGCATGTGGCCAGGTAAAAAGATCTGCCAGATATTCACATTTTATACGTCGGACAGACCAAAGGCGGATAGAGCTCTTTTCCAAAGGTTAGCAGAGCTTGCTAGGGCTGTTTGGTGGGACACCAGAACCCTATAAACTCAGATAATACTAGATTTGCTGATCGTTACGCGACCACCATGCCTTGAGGTGTGACTGATTTGTTCCTAACCCCCTCGTGCCCTGGCTACGTTGTAACCTCTAATCCGATCGGGCACGCAACAGCAAATCATTAAACCACCTCCTTTCACGCGCCGCCCCTGATCAATGTCTCACGCGTTCTTGAATTATCCCCCTCTTCATGTCGACAGTAATGATGGCCGACACCTTAGAGACAACGCCACATAAAACGTTGTTAGCTCACCGTCGAGGGCTGACACGGAAGCCGGCAAGAAAATAATTTCATGTTGAGTTTTTCAATCGGGAAACATGCAAAATCAGATTTGCATTTGGTCGTGAAGCGTTGCAATTAGGTGGTTTGCTGGTTTGACCTGGTTCCGTTAAGGTACATTAACGGAACTAGCTCACGGCGGGAGCCGTCCGTTTTTTTACATGCGTTTTAAACGGACGGGGGGGCAAAAATATTTCAACTGACCAACAAGTGATCTTTCGTTCCCTAAGGCAAAGCGCGTTGCACGCACACCGAGCATGAGACCGTGCCATCAAACGGCGTGGTCCATGATAAGTCCCCGTTGTTTCCTACGAGTGTGAATGGGCCCGTGAAACTGGCCGGCGGAACCGACCTGAGCGGCGTGAACGACCATGTCGCGAATTGGTCCATGAGCGGTGCGGTGTCCTGGCAGCCGAGCAGCGAGTAACTCGCCGAGGATACGTCGTAGAAGTTAAGGCAGAAGGTCGACTTGGCGGTGACGTCGAAGCCGCCTTTTATCAGGACCTTCGCGATGAATTCGCCGGGCTTCAGGGTGAGCGTGAAAGGCGCGGTTTCGTACTTCCCGTATGAGTTGACAGTGAAATCGCTGGACGTGAAGGTTCCAACCTGGACGAGCCTTCCAGGCTTGCATTCGAGCGACGGACTTCTCACCCACTCTCCGGAATTGCTTGGCACATGCGAGACCCAGGTACCGCCCATTGTCTCCTCGCGGGTCTCGCCCGTCGTGGTATTGACACAGATGTCCTCTCCAGGAAGATAATACCAATCCGGCTCGTTGTAGGTCGAGCAGACCTTGACATATTCGACAGCCGCGCAGCAATTTGAGCCAAGCGTAATCAACAGCGTGATGAGAAAGAAAGACATCAGCAATTTTTTCATGGCACTCTCCTTTTTATGCCGAGGCCTCACCTCGGTGCGGCCGTTGTTCCACTAGGTTCCGCGAGTTACTTGTCCATCGATTCCGTTTCATCCCTCTCTTGCCTTGACGGGATCAGTGGCATAGGCATGCCGGTTCGCAATCCTTTGGGACCGCCTAACGATCCTTGCGCGAGCTCAGCCATCTTCCTCATGCCCGTCGCTTTCCGCCCCCCCTCAGAAGCTTCCACAAAACATCGGGCGTTGATATCGGACTTAACTGTTTGAGAGTATACCAATTCAGCCCTACTTAATCAATTAATATTTTAAATTCAATGCGCAATCAGGGTTCTGCGGGCTTCCCCGTAAATGACTTGTTTTATAGCACATTCTGCGTGTGTCAGAGCCGCAAATCTTGCTTTGCGGAACTAGGGCGGCAGAAGGGTATTCACAAATCAGTCACACTTGACGCTATGGTGGTTGCATAAAGCTCGGCAAATCTAGTATTTTCAACGTCGAGAGTGCATAGGGTTCTGGTTTCCCCCCTGGATTTCAAATTCTAAAACAACAATATTTATAAAATGTCCTCCAGCTTGGTTTTGTAACTAACATGCTGTAATTAAACAATAAAATACTCTCCTATATTCTCTGTCTATTACTATCTTTTCTGGTCTTTGAGCGATTTTCTGTCACGTTTTGGTCACGGTTTCAGATAAAACTCCTGAAGGATCAAAAACTGTCACTAATGCATCATTCTGCTACAATTTTGCTACAGATGGTTAATATTTCGCTAACGTGTATTTGCAAAAAAGGTGTATTGAATGTCTATTTATCCTTTTTCGATTTCCTCAAAACTCTTTATGAATTCAACGATCGGACTGTCCCATAGGATCTTCTTTTACGACTAGAAATCAGGCCGTTCGGTGCTGGGTTTGTCTCCGGGGCCCGGCAGGGCTTTTTTAAAACCGCCCTTTGATTCGCCTTCAATCAGGGAGTCTATATCCGGATAGGCGTAAATTGTCAGGGCTTTGTTGTCCGGTAACCCACCAGTATCAACAGATGGCCCGTACACACTATGGACCTGCCTTCCCAATAGTCTCAGCAGTGTCGTCATCTCCGCCCTGTGATGAGCCGTATGTGCTATCCTTCTGACCATTATCCAGGCCCTTGTTCGCTTAACATCAAAAAAAGAGACCTCCTGCTCCCACCAGATTTTTCCCTTTTCCCTGAGAGTGAGCAGCCGCTTTCCGGAATCCTCAGCATATCGTTTTATGAACTCGAAACGCACCTCAGTCGCGGGCAATGGAGACGCACCGACATCAATGCCTAACATGTTGCAAAACCATTTGTTTTCACTCATACACTGATGGACCATATGCTCAAGGGGGTTCCTGTCTCTCCCGAGCAACGGATGGGGACGGATCGCAAGGTCCTCATCACTGAACATGCTCCAAACACTTAAAGTCTTAAGCCGCTCGATGTCATAGATATCCACAAGAAAATCATATTCCATGTAAATCCTCCTCCCTCTTTCTTTACTGCCGCGTTATAAATCGCTGGTTCTTAAAAGTCCGGTAGATTGTCCCCTCTTAGAAAGAGAACGTCAACAATGTTTGCAACTCTTATAAAGTACGACATTTATTCCAGGCAAAAGATCAGACAAATAGCTAAGCACTATAGCATACGAGTACCATATCAGCTGCTTGCTCACGAAGAGGGATAAGGGCCTGATAAGCTGAAGACTGGTACCAGTTTTTTGCAGCAGCTACATCAGGGAATCGAATGACAACGGTGTAGATATGTTCATGTATACCACTAAAGACGTCAACTTTCTTTCCGCGAAAGACAACTTCGGCCCCCCATTCAGCAAGTGTGGCAGGGACTTTCATGCGGTATACAGCCCATTTCTCAGGGTTCTTTACAGTAATATGCCCAATTACATATGCTTCGCTATCGTTCATTTGGCCTCCTCAGACACTAAAGCTTTAAGTTAAATAACTACCGCCACAGTAATGGAAAGGTCAACGAGTAGATGCTTTGTTGCAGCAGTTACGCGAAGTATAGTGCTATATTGGCCGGAATGCAACTGAATGTTGAATTGACATATGGAGCCAAACTTCATGATGGCAAGGTGCAAAGGGTTGTAAGAAGGTTCTCTCAAGAGCTGCAATAACAGATTTCCATCTTCATGATATACGTCATACTTTTGCGAGCTTTCTTCGACAGAGGGGTGTTGACCTGCATACGGTATCTAAACTTATGTGACGCAAAGACCTGAGGATGACAAATAGGTACTCTCATCTCTCTTCTGATGTTCTCAAGGATGCCCTGTCAAAACTCGATGAAAAAAATTTAAGTCACGTTTTGCTCACGGTTCATCGATTCCGGCAGTTGCTAGAATATCTGCAAATGCAGTATTCGGTGCACTGATCTCTATTAATGGATATGTATATTTGGGTATAATGTTACAAGCTCATGGTTACACAAGCTGTCAGGGCGAAGAAGCCCCATACTGCTATGATCGTGATCCTCAGAAATTATTATTTTCGGAGGCAAATACTTATGGGGAAAATATGGTTTTTTGCAGCTATTGTTGTCGTTATCGTCACGGCAACTCAAGCAGAAAGCTATCAGATGAAAAGCTTCAGTGAGATTCTGATTGAAG
>JBKQMP010000158.1:0-2850 GCA_052146665.1 Dissulfurispiraceae bacterium | reverse complement strand
TTTCTATGAGCCTTTCTGGAATCAACTCGTTGATATGGTTCTGCATCGATTTGCTCCATCGCTTCAAGTCGCATTACGAGATTCAAGAACCAGGTCAAGAGCTTCTTAGTCCATCCTCTTGATCGATAAGGTAATCTTCCAAGAATTCTATTGGTATCATGGTCCTGTGTCCTCCTTTTCCCAAGATTAGATAGGATACAGGGCCGATAATCATTCTTATTATCAAAGTACAGAAAATTCGGTCGTGTATGTAACTAAATGAAAAATTTATATGTTAACAGTGTGATACATTCTTTTGAAGGGGCGTATCATATGGAATCTCAAATAAATTTGCATGAGCACTCGTGCTGTCATGAGGGATGTCCAGATTATGGCAAGAGAGGATTAGGCAACATAGTGATAAAAGAACGTTATGGAAAGAACGATCGTGCGCTTCTCAAGTGCAAGACATGCGGTCATTGTTTTAGTGAGACTCGCGGCACAATATTTTTTGGTCTGAATACCCCCGAAGAGGAAGTCCTGAAGGTTTTGGCTCAATTAGTCGAAAAAGGCAGTATTCGCGGGGTTGCAAGGTCCACTAAACACGATAAAAACACAATCTGTCGATGGCTTAAAAAAGCAGCAGAGCATTGCAGAGAGGTTAATAAATACTTTTTACATAATCTTCACCTGACCCAAGTGCAGATAGATGAGATATGGTCATTCTGTAAAAAAACAAAAAAATGTGACTTGCATTGATCCTGGAGGCGTTGGTGATATCTATAGCCTAACAATCATAAATTCGGAATCGAGGCTACTGATATGTCATCATGAAGGAAGTAGATCTGTAGAAGATGCAACTGCGCTATTCAGAGACTTAGAACAGAAGAGAGCGGTTGGCTCATCACTTCCTGTATTCGTATCCGATGATTGGGATCCATTTGCCCATGCTCTCCTCGAAGTATATGGCATCATGGAAACACCGGCATACAAAGAAACCGGCAGAAAACCGAATCCGGTGCTTGTACCACATCCTGAGCTAAAATATGCTCAAATTATAAAAAATAAGACGAATAATGAAGTAGTTGGCATATTTCATCGAATTGTCTTCGGATCTCCCAATGAAGTAATCGAGCTGCTTTGTCCGGGGGCAAAAGGACATGTTCATACATCTTACGTTGAGCGAATGAATCTCACATTCCGGAATCACCTAGCTAGGTTCATACGAAACCTTCAGGCCCGATTGGGCACCCATGAATATGAAAATTGGGCTTCAGTTATATATTAGGATTCGACTTTATTGTTCAATTATGAGACAGGCAAAAGGGCGAAATTTTTATGGAGAATTTTGATATCCCGTATACGAAACTGCCCTGGGCAACCGTTAGTACCCATGAATGTCGCCTTATTAGGCACGCGTATCAAATTTACACCCTCGTGTTGCTCTGCATATCTCAAGGAGATTTATCATGGAGCCAATTCTAATAAGCTGCGCCGGAATGGATGTCCACGAGAAGAAAGTAGACGTATGCATTGTCCACGGACCCTTTGATAAACCTCCGAAATTTGAGATCAGGACTTTCCCAACTATGACCTCCGATCTCGAAGAGCTAATGGCATGGCTAAAGAAATACGATATTACTACAATTGGTATGGAAAGTACTGGAATCTATTGGAAACCGATATTTAACGTAATGGAGAGTGATTTCACAATAGTTCTCGCTAATGCTCAACGCCTTAAAGCCATTCCCCGAAAGAAGACCGACATTATTGACTGCAAGCGAATCGCCAACTTGTTAAGATATGGACTGCTTCCTAATAGCTTTATTCCGCCAAAAGAGATCAGAGAGTTGCGGGACCTTAACCGAACTCGGAGAAAGCTTGTTGGAATGATGACCTCCGAGAAGAATCGACTTATAAGGTATTAGAGGCAGCCAATATCAAGCTCAGCTCTGTTGTCACCAAGATCTACGGCGTCTCTTCTTTGGCTTTGATTAGGTCTTTACTGGAAAAAGACAGACTTTCAAGAGAGGAAATCTCCCAGTTGGCTAAAGGCAAACTCAAAAAGAAAGTAGATCTGCTGGAGAAAGCTCTTAACGGAAAGCTGACTGAGCATCACAGGTTCCTTCTAAGAATGCATCTGGAAAACATCGACCATATCGCAAAACAGATAAAAAAGATCGATGCCGAAATCCAGAGAAAGATGGTCCCTTTTCAGAAAGAATCGAAGCTGATTCAGACAATTCCAGGGATCAGTGAAGTCAATGCCTCAGCGATCCTGGCGGAAATTGGTGTTGATATGTCACAGTTTCCGGATAAAGCACATCTTTCTTCTTGGGCAGGCGTGTGCCCTGGAAATAATGAAAGTGCTGGCAAGAAGAAAAGCGGCAAAACGCAGAAAGGAAATTCCTTTTTAAAAGGAGCCTTAACCGAATCTGCATGGGCAGCTTCAAGAACAACAGACACCTCTTACAATGTATTCTATCACAATATCGTCAGAAGGAGAGGCAAAAAAAGAGCTCTTGTAGCCGTAGCGCATCGTATGCTAATGGATATCTATTATGTCCTCAAAACAGGAGAGCCTTATCAAGATATAGGTGCTGAGGTGGTTGTCGAAAGAGCAGCGAAGAGACGAGAGCGATCGATGATTAGATCACTTGAAAAGGCTGGATATACGGTGGCAAAGGTGGAAGCTGCATAGTATTGGTCAATCATTTTCATATCAAAAAAGACTAAACCATCTAGAAGAGAAGTATCTTCAAGAACAAGTCATCCCGCTTACAGCCAAATATTTAATATTATCTAAATATGTTTATCAAATATATAAGATAGAAGATTTCTGTAATATTTGGATCAATGGCGTATTATAGT
>JBKQMP010000157.1:0-16118 GCA_052146665.1 Dissulfurispiraceae bacterium | reverse complement strand
CTCCTACCACACCATGTTGGAACCCGTCCGGCAATGAGGCAGCCTTTTCTCTCCAGCCTAAAACTTCTCCCTTGGCGCCTGATTTTACCTCTACCTATTCAGCCCGAATCTGCTCCCATCCGAAAATAGCTCCGTTAGCTCTTCTTTATTCGCCTTGAGGTTATTGTTAAGGAATCGCTGGCATTAGCATATTAAGATAATCTTTTTTTAAGATGTGTAGTATAATAAGAATATTTTTGCCCTTTGGGCAGGTGTTAAGAGACGCGACAATCCCCAAAAAATCGATGGTATTGGGGATATTTAATGGGGAGGATTCATGATCAACATCTATTACGACAGGGATGCAAAACTTGACGTACTGAAAAATAAAAGAATTGTAATCTTGGGATACGGCAGTCAGGGACACGCCCATGCGAACAACCTGAGGGACAGCGGAATGGACGTAACAATCGGACTCAGGGAGGGCTCAAGCTGGGAGAAAGCCACTGCGGCTGGCTTCCGCGTGGTGGTTCCTTCAGCGGCCGCCAAAATAGCCGACGTTTTAATGATTTTGCTCCCTGATGAATTTCAGGCAGATATCTATAAGAGCGACATTGTCTCTCATATGCAGAAGGGGGTTTATCTTGCCTTTGCACACGGCTTCAACATCCACTTCGGACAGATTGTGCCCCCAGCGGACGCCAATGTGTTCATGGCAGCTCCAAAGGGGCCGGGACACCTGGTCAGATCTGAATATGTAAAAGGAAGCGGCGTTCCCTGTCTCGTAGCAATTCACCAAGATCCCTCTTCTCTTACGAAGGAAGTTGCCCTTGCCTATGCATCGTCCATCGGGGGAGGCAGGGCCGGCATTATAGAAACAACGTTCAGGGAAGAAACAGAGACAGACCTTTTTGGAGAGCAAGTGGTACTATGCGGAGGTCTCACCGCGCTCATACAGGCGGGCTTTGAGACATTGGTGAATGCGGGCTATGCACCGGAGATGGCCTATTTTGAATGCCTTCACGAGGTTAAACTGATTGTTGACCTGATCTATGAAGGCGGTATCTCGAACATGAGATATTCCATAAGCAATACCGCACAGTATGGAGACCTCACAAGAGGACCTCGCATAATTACAGAAAAAACAAAAAAAGAGATGGCAAAGATTCTAAGGGAGATACAGGATGGTGCATTTGCAAGGGAGTGGATACTCGAATGCAAGGCGAACAAGCCTGTTTTTAACGCTCTTACGAGAAACGGTGAAGGGCATCTTATTGAAAAAGTTGGCGCCACGCTGCGTGCGATGATGCCTTGGCTCAAGAAAGACAAGCTTGTTGATAAAACAAAGGCATAAGTACCTCTTGGTTAATATTGTGTCGGCAAGGCTTTTAAAGGGAGACCGAGTTGCGGGTCTTATTTCTCGTTCAGACCTGAACTGGTAAGTTCTATGCCTTTGATTCTGGGTGACAGCCTCTAAAAAGAGAGCGGACGACAAAAAATGGCACGCGAAGGCTATCCGTTTATTATCTTTTCCCTTTTCGCCACACTCATCGTCTACTTCATTGGCGGAATGTTGGCTGCGTTAGTACCGTTTGTACTCACGGTCTTTATGGCGTTCTTTTTCAGGGATCCGGAAAGGTCAATACCTGAAGTAGACGACATCTTTGTATCGCCGGCAGACGGCAAGGTTATTTTGATTCAAAAGGCTTATGACGATCGTTACACTGAGAAGGATGTTCTTGAGATAGGAATCTTCATGTCCCCATTCAACGTTCACGTAAACAGGGCACCTTGTGATGGAACGGTTGACTCAGTGACCCACACTCCAGGCAGATTCTTCTCTGCATTTAAGCACGCCGCATCGCTACAGAATGAGAATGTCACTATGGTCCTTATCACAAGATACGGAAAGATCGTAGTTCGTCAGGTGGCAGGTTTTTTAGCGCGGCGAGCCATTTGCCGGGTTAAGTCTGGGGATATTCTCAAGAAGGGTGACCGCTTTGGAATTATAAAGTTCAGTTCTCGGCTTGATCTTTATCTGCCTCCGAACACCGCCGTTAATGTAAAAGTGGGTGATCCAGTGAGAGCAGGACAAACTATTTTAGGATACATGAATTAAGATGGCCTTCAAAAAGAGGTCCTTTGACAGGAAGCCAAAAAAAGGGGTATTTATCCTACCCAACGCACTCACCCTTTGTGGGATGTTCAGTGGTTTTTTTGCAATTATTGCCGCCATCAATGGAAACTTTCTTTACGCTGCCTGGGCAATAGTACTCGCAAATGTCTTCGACGGTCTTGACGGATGGATCGCGAGACTGACCAACACCACTACACGGTTCGGCATTGAGCTCGACTCCCTTTCAGATCTTGTGGCTTTTGGTGTCGCACCATCGGTGATGATGTATAAATGGGGGCTTTTGTATTACGGCAGGCTTGGGTGGGCGGCAGCGTTCCTGTTTGTGGCCTGCGGAGCATTGCGGCTTGCAAGGTTTAATGTCCAGACGGGGGCACCGGGTTCAAAATCTTTCAAAGGAATGCCGATACCAGCTGCAGCCACTGTGTTAGCATCCATAGTAATTTTTTATTATGAGTTTTGGATAGGCCCACCTCCAAAAAATGTGTTTTTAGTTATTATCACCATTATCCTTTCGCTATTAATGGTGAGCACGCTACGTTATCACGGCCTTAAGGAAATTGACTTTAGGGAGCGAAAGCCCTTCTGGTTTTTAATTGTCTTTGTGCTTATCTTATTTGTCCTGTTCATACACCCGTCAACGGCGATATTTATCTTTGCAATGGCGTACCTTCTTTGGGGTATAATGGAAAATATTCTTCTGTTCTTCAGCAAGAGAAGAGCAAGACCTCAAGAGGCAGGGGGCGCAGCAGATGAAACTCATTAGAATATTTGACACCACATTGAGGGATGGCGAACAGTCCCCCGGAGCATCAATGAACGTAGATGAAAAGATACAGGTGGCACGCCAACTCGTTAAGTTGGGGGTGGATGTTATAGAGGCTGGCTTTCCCATTGCATCGCTGGGCGATTTTGACGCGGTAAGCAGAATTGCAACAGAGATCAAGGGTGCGACTATCGCGGGGCTCGCAAGGGCTAAAGATGAAGATATAACAACAGCGTGGAGGGCGATAAAGGATGCCCCCAAACGGCGGATTCACACTTTTCACTCGACTTCGGATATTCACCTAAAATACCAATATAGGATAACCCGCGAGGAGGCTCTCAAAAGATCGGCGGAGATGGTTAGACTGGCAAAAAGTCTCGTGGAAGACGTGGAATTTTCTCCCATGGATGCTACTAGGACAGACGTCCACTATCTCTTAGAAGTTATTGAGGCAGTGATAAGTGCGGGCGCCTCTACAGTCAATATCCCCGACACGGTCGGATACACAACCCCAGATGAATTTGGTCAATTGATAAGCACCATCAAGAAACAAATCGGGGGAAAAGCGGTGATTTCAGTGCACTGCCATAACGACCTGGGACTCGCAGTCGCAAATTCCCTTGCGGCAATCATGAGCGGCGCCGGACAGGTGGAGTGTACCATCAACGGAATAGGTGAGCGAGCGGGCAACTGCTCTATGGAAGAGGTGGTAATGTGCCTTCAGACCCGCAAGGACTTCTTCAACGCTGGGACAAATATCAATACAAGAGAGATCATCCGCACGAGTAAGCTTGTAACGAGAATAACCGGGATACCTGTACAACCAAATAAAGCAATTGTCGGGGCTAACGCATTTGCCCATGAATCAGGCATTCATCAAGATGGGCTATTGAAGGAAAAAATGACTTACGAGATAATGCGTCCGGAAGACGTCGGTCTGCATCGCACCGAACTGGTGCTCGGAAAGCATTCTGGTAGACATGCCTTTAAAGCAAGGCTTACAGAACTGGGATATGAACTGACCACTAGTGAAATAGAAACTGCCTTTAAGAAGTTCAAACATCTGGCGGATCAGAAGAAAAATATCTTTGATGAGGACATAGGGGCCCTTGTGTCAGAAGAGGTGTCCAAGATACCCGAGATTTATAGCCTCGTCGACCTGTCAGTGACAAGCGGTATAAACGTAAAGCCGTCTGCCACTCTGACGCTCAAAGTGAACGACTTCAGCGTGGAAAAGATGGCTTACGGCGACGGTCCTGTTGATGCAGTATACAGGGCAATTGCTGACATTACACAGACCAAGAGCAATCTATTGAAGTTTGAAATTAAAGGCATTACTGGCGGAACTGACGCCTTGGGTGAAGTGATCGTCTCCCTTGAGGAAGACGGCACCAAGGTGAGGGGCCAGGGTGCTGATACCGACATCATCATCGCTTCCGCAAAAGCATATATAAACGCATTGAATAAGCTTGAGATGAGAAAAAGATAAGTTCATACAGTCATACCTGCCCTGCTTTAGACACACTGACGGTTGTAAAATGACAAACTTCATAAGCCTCTTCAAGCACTTTTGTGCTAACTAATTTTACTGTTATGTGATAGGAAGGACCTACATGAGGAAACATACGTGGAGCCTACAGACACTGTTTGAGAGTGAATTCGATCCGCAGATCGAGGCCAAGCGACGAATAGTCGAGCAAGAGAGCTACCGATTCATCAACAAATGGAAGACTCGCAGGGACTACCTCAGAGACCCAGCTATTCTTAAGGAGGCACTGGATGAATATGAAAAATGGACACGGTATTACGGTACTGATGGTGACGAAGGATACTACTTCTTCCTTCGCACCCAGCAGGATCAGAATGACCCAGTGCTGAAGGCTAAATTTAATAAGGTTGAGGAATTCAGCCGAAAAATCCTGAACGATATTCAGTTCTTTCATCTGCGTCTAAGCAAAATACCGCCGAGAAGTCAAAAGAAGTTCCTTGACTATAGGGGGTTGAAGGCTTACAGGCATTTTCTAGAGCGAATCTTTGCTGAAGCCAGATATTTGCTGAGTGAACCTGAGGAAAGGATTGTAAATCTCAAAACGGCGACATCCTATACAAACTGGGTGAAGATGACGTCAGCCTTTCTCGTAAAGGAAGAAAGAAGGATCCTTTTAGAAGAGGGTGGCACGAGCATCAAAACATTTTCCGAGATATTGAGTCTGTTAAACAGCAGGAGCAGAAAAGTAAGAAGCTCAGCAGCACGGGCCTTTAATGATATATTAAAAAAATATGCAGATGTTGCGGAGGCGGAAATAAATTCCATACTTGCAAATAAGAAGGTGGACGATGAACTCAGAAAAATAGAAAGGCCAGACCTATCAAGACACATCAGTGATGATATTGACAGCGAGATTGTTGATACTCTTATAGAATCGGTTTCAGAGAGATTTGACATTCCTTCAAGGTATTATGAACTGAAGGCGCAGCTTATGAATGTAAGTAAACTTAAATACCATGAAAGAAACGTTGAATATGATAACGTTAGCAAGAAATATGGCTTCAATGAGTCTATCAAGCTGATTGAGCGAGTGTTAAGACGCCTTGACAGTCAATTTGCGGCCATCTTTGACGGGTTTAAGAAAAATGGCCGGCTTGATGTATATCCAAGAAAAGGCAAGACAAGCGGTGCCTTCTGTGCCCATCATCTTATTTCTCAGCCTACCTATATCCTCTTGAATCATACTGATAACCTTAATGACGTCCTGACGTTGGCACACGAACTGGGACACGGCATCAATAATGAGATCATGAGGGAAAGACAGAATGCCCTCAATTTTGGAACCCCTCTCTCCACGGCAGAAGTTGCAAGTACTTTCATGGAAGATTTTGTGCTTGAAGAGATACTCAGGAAGGCTGACGATGAACTGAGGCTTGCTATCATGATGAAAAAGCTCAACGATGATGTTTCCACCATCTTCAGGCAGGTGGCCTGCTATAGATTTGAAAAACAACTGCATGAGCTATTCAGGGAAGAAGGCTTTTTGCCCAAAGAACAAATTGGGCTAACATTCCAGAATCATATGGTGGCCTATATGGGTGATTTTGTGGAGAAATCCCATGGCTCTGAAAACTGGTGGGTATATTGGAGTCATATCCGCAGCTTTTTCTATGTTTATTCATATGCAAGCGGCCTCCTGATATCAAAATCACTCCAGAACTCGGTAAAAAAAGATCCGTCGTTCATTGGAAAAGTAAAGGAATTCTTATCAGCAGGATTGTCTGATTCGCCAAGAAAGTTGTTCGAGGCACTTGGATTGGATATCACCGATAGGGAGTTCTGGGCAGGAGGGCTTGATGAAATAGAAACCCTTTTGCAAAAAACAACAAGCCTCGCAAAAAAATTAGGCAAGATTAGAGATAATTTTGCCGATACGTCACCTTAACGACAGTTATAGATTGTGTCTTCACTGCAATTTGCGCCGACTACCGAATAGTTCTCAACATCCTGATCCGACTAGTGATTAGACCGAGACAATCACACGGTTTGTAGATCCAAAGATCATATTGTCATAACGGGTGGTTTGCAGTAGTTCTCTTTTCAGCCAAGCTTTCCTATGGAATACTTCATGTGAAGTGACTCGATACCGGCCTTAAAAAACATTTGGCTTAGGCTAAAGACATCTAACCCGACGTCAATGGGTGTTCTGAAGCAAAGCCTCTGCCATATTTTTATCCAGAGGTCTAGAAAACCAGTAACCCTGAAAATATTCACACTTCAATTTTCTTAACTCTTCGACTTGTTCAAACGTCTCAACCCCTTCGGCAATCACCTTCATTTTCATATAATGCGCCATTGACACAATTGTTTTTACAATCTCCATGGCCCATTCATTGTCACACATCGCCTGAACAAAAGACTGGTCAATTTTTAAAGCATCAAAGGAGAACTGATGAAGATACCCCAATGACGAGTATCCGGTGCCAAAATCATCCATCTCCACCTTTATGTCTAATTTTTTTAGCTGAGAGAATACTTCTGCCGCAAGTTCGGGATTCTTCATGATGACGCTTTCAGTGATTTCAAGTTGCAACCTGCTCGGGTTCATACCTGTTTCGAGGAGAGCCTGCTCTATCGTTGTCACAAGCTTGGGCGTAAACTGCTTAATCGATATGTTCACACTAATCGTTAAAGACCGCTTTTCAGGAAACTGTTCGTGCCACGAATGCATCTGGCGGCAAGCTTCATGCACAATCCACTGGCCGATGGTTGTAATCAATCCTGTTTCCTCGGCGACAGAGATAAACTCATGAGGAAAAATCAACCCTTTTTCCGGATGATTCCAGCGTAAAAGGGCTTCGAATCCAACAATTTCATTCTTTTCGGACAAGACAATAGGCTGATAATGCAGCAAAAACTCTTCCCGTTCTATCGCCCTCCGCAAATTATTCTCCATCTGCAGATGTGAAGCAGCCTGGGCATGCATGGTGTCATCAAATATCACGTAGCAGTCCCTTCCAAGCGCTTTGGCCTTATACATGGCGGTATCTGCGTCACGCAGGATATCTTCAGGTCTTTCGTATTCTATTTTGCCCATAGTTATACCAATGCTTGCCGTGGTATAGACCTCATGACCATAAATTTTAACGGGAACTTTTAATCGGTTGTGGAGCCGCTCAGTCGCATGCACCACATCCCATACATTCTTAATATTTGTTAATAGAATTCCAAACTCGTCCCCGCCAAAGCGTGCCACCATATCATAGGGACGAAGACACTCTCTCATCCTCTCTGCCACTTCCACAAGGAGTTGGTCTCCTATCATGTGGCCAAGACTATCGTTTATGTTCTTAAAACGATCAAGGTCAAAAAAGAGAACAGCAAACATATAGTCCTTTTGCCTATTGGCATTTGCTATAGCAGCTTTTAATTGGCTTAAGAATGAGGCACGATTGGGTAGATTCGTCAGCGAATCATAATAGGCAGCTTGCTTCAATTTCTCATCGAGAATCTTACGCTCAGCGATATCCTCCATCATTTCTAGAAAATAAAGTGGTTTACCAGCCTCATCACGAATAATAGAAGCAGTGCAGCTTGTCCAGACAAACGTTCCTCCTTTTTTGACGCAGCGTTTTTCGCTCTTGTAATAGGGTATCTCGTCGCCGAGCAGGCGCTGTACATACTGGAGATCTGCGACTACATCCTCAGGATGGCTAATATCTGTAAATTTGAATAACATGAGTTCATTTTCTGTGTATCCTACCATCCGGCACAGGGTGGCATTAATTTTGATGAAGCCACCATCCATTCCCACAACCGCCATCCCTAACGGCCCTTCTTCAAAAATCTTGCGGAACCGCTCTTCACTTTCACGAAGCGTGCTGTCAAGTTGCGAGAGCTCAGCCAATTTCTCTTTCAGATTTTTCTGAGCTTCAAGTAATTGTCTTGTCCTTCGCTCCACTTCTTTCTCAAGGTTTTCATTCAAGAGGAAGATTTTCTTAAAGAGTTCGGCTCTCTCGCTAATGAGATAACTTATTATGGTCAAAATAATGGGAGCTAAGAGTATGAGCGCGCGAAACTTGACTCCGGATTGTTCTAACGATAAAAAATATTTTATGGTGGTGAGAGTTATGCCTTCATCTTGAGTGGCATCATAGATGTAAATCCCGAGGATAACCCACGCCAAGGCGACAATATAAATGGCGAGCCTAGACAGTAATGTATATTCTGAAACGCCTATTTTATGCTTATCTGTGACGTTCACAATAATTCGATCTCTATGTAAAGTAAACAGTCGGAATCTATTGTTGAGCAAAAATCACGATCTGTAATTCGATAAAGTATATCATAGTTAGGTCTTTCACAAGTAATTCTTCTTGCGGGGAGCTCTACAACTAATGCATGAAATTTCCACACTTTTTCTCAATCGAAAACACGAGTGGAGCGAAGTTCAGACCATCAGGAGTTATTTTGAGAGAGATTGCAGCCCCATTAGTGAGGGCACCTGTCGAAGAGCTTCATGGCACCTTTGTTCTTCCCCCCAGTGTCCAACAGTATTTTTTGCAAATCGCATGTGGTAATCCAGCCGCCAACACTGAGCACTTAGGAAAAAGGTTTGAACTCAATACACACTGTTACTAAAAGCGTGGACAACTTTTCCATGCGTCACTCAAAGGGTACTCATGACAATTCGCATGCCAAAATCTCGCCGGTAACAAACGGTATGATCACAGACGGTGCCGTAACCTTCGGTCGGTGACCTCCTGGGTCCAGAAAACCATGAGGACCGCTTGTGCGCTGCATGTGTCGCTTGGCCTTACGCGAAAAAGCTGCCCACTTGCCCCACACATGCCTTTCTCGATTCCTTACAGGTAGAGGAAGGGTGACCTGAAGCTGACCCGGCATCCTTTCGCTAAAACCATTTGCTCTGCGACCTATCACTAATGCTACCACATGATGAACAGACATCTCTATTCCTTTTGTCCTCACTAACTTGGGTCAGCTTCCCCTCTAATCTCGCAAGGCTTCTCTTTCTCTTGTACACAACCTCTGCCTAGTTCATCCTCTTCAGCCAGCTGCGCTCGATTCCCGCTTGTATCCGGCAAAATAAGTCACTCTCCGCTTTACCGTAACGTTAGGCATACTCTTTCAGAAGCCGCGCTTGTTCATCCCCTCTCACAAAACGTTTCTGATACGCTCGAATTGAATCACTCATAACTCAATATTAGAATATTTGCGTATATTTTCAATAGCAGTTGGCCACCCCTCGAGTTCCGTCCGTTTATCCCATTTTAATTCTCGCTGGTCAAATTGGCCCCTTAACCTCCGCCTGCCGATAACCTCGTGCCGCCTTAAAAATGGGATGTCCAAAGAAGTGGCTCTGATGAAAAGTCTGTGTTCAAATTTCTATTCTTCTGCGAGACCCCACTCTTGTCAATACGTTTATCATATAGATATACTATTGTGTTACCTTACGGCAATAAGGAGGGTTCATGACCATTACAGAAAAGATACTTGCAATACATGCGGGGATGAGAGACATTTGCCCGGGTGAGCTCATAAACGCAAAGGTTGACCTTGTCCTTGCAAATGACATCACCGCACCTATCGCGATTCAGGAATTTAAGAAGATCGGAGCGAAGGACGTATTTGATAGAAAGCGTGTAGCTTTTATTCCTGACCATTTCGCACCTCAGAAGGATATAAAGGCCGCGGAGCAATGCAAATTGCTTAGGGAGTTTTCCAGAGAATACCACCTCGATCTCTATTTCGAAGTAGGGAGGATGGGAATCGAGCATGCCCTCTTGCCCGAGCAGGGTTTTGTCGTTCCGGGTGATTTAGTCATTGGCGCTGACAGCCACACCTGCACCTATGGTGCCCTGGGAGCCTTCGCGACAGGGGTGGGTTCGACAGATGTCGCCGCTGCGATGGCAACCGGTGAATGCTGGTTCAAGGTTCCTGAATCGATGAAATTCGTCGTGCATGGCAAGCGCAGGAATTGGGTTGGCGGAAAAGACCTGATACTTCATATCATCGGCGACATAGGTGTTGATGGAGCATTATACAGGGCTATGGAATTTGACGGTGAAGCTATAAGAGATCTTCCCATGCACGGAAGACTTACAATGTGCAATATGGCTATCGAGGCAGGAGGAAAAAGCGGTGTCGTTGTCCCTGATGCCATAACAGAGAGTTACGTCAAGGGCAGAGCCAAAAGACCTTACGAATTTTACACCTCTGATGAGGATTCACGCTATGCGGAGATTAGGGAGTATGATTGTTCACAAATTCCATTAACTGTCGCCTGTCCCCACCTCCCCTCCAATACTAAACCCGCAGCGGAACTTTCGCACATCACTATAGACCAAGTAGTCATCGGCTCCTGTACCAATGGCAGGCTCGAAGACTTGCGTGAAGCCGCCGCCGTAATAAAGGGAAAGAAGGTGAATCCGAATGTTAGGATGATTGTATTCCCTGCAACGCAACTGATCTACAAAGAGGCAATGAAGGAGGGTTTGTTAGACATCTTCATAGACGCAGAAGCAGTTGTCTCCACTCCTACATGCGGGCCATGCCTCGGAGGACATATGGGCATTCTTGCAAGGGGGGAAAGAGCATTAGCGACTACAAACAGAAATTTTGTGGGGCGGATGGGGCACCCTGAAAGTGAGGTTTACCTCTCCAATCCGGCGGTAGCGGCGGCAACGGCCGTTGTCGGAAAGATAGCGACACCTGAGGAACTAGGGCTGTGATTTCACGAGAAGACAGACTGAAGAGACTGGGCTATGAGCTTTCCGAGGTGCCTACCGCTCTCGGCTCGTACATGCCATGCGTTCAGACTGACAATCTCCTGTTCCTGAGCGGCATGCTACCCTTAAGATGCGGAAAACTTGTCAGGACGGGCAAAGTCGGAGAATCGGTCTCTTTAGAGGAAGCGCAAGAGGATGCGCGACAGGTTGTGCTAAACGCGCTTTCTGTTCTGAAATCTTATCTGGGCAACCTAAACAGAGTGGCACGTTGCATAAAACTGAATGGCTATGTTGCTTCCGGACAGACCTTTACGGATCAGCCAAGAGTCCTCAACGCAGCATCTGACCTGCTCTTAGAGATATTCGGGGAGCAGGGCCGGCATGCGAGGGCTGCAGTAGGTGTCTCCGTCCTTCCATTGAACTCACCTGTGGAAATAGATTTTATCTTTGAGACAACCCAATTGTAAGACGCTCGAGTCTCTCTCGGTGTCTTATGCGGGCGTCATGATAATGCTTTTTCGTATTCAAGCCAGAGCCTCTCTTTCGATATTCCGACATCAATGAAATCCCACGGCAGAGCTTCATTGATATCTCGTCTTCTGAACAGGTAAAACTCTTTGTTCAATCCAGCCGCTGCACATGCCTTCACCCAGTCATCTGTCCGAATCATCTCACTAAGCACATTAAGTATCCTCCTGTCACCCCTAGCAAAAAGTCCCTGCATATGTGCATACTTTGGCACGTCATGGAACACCCTGACGCCCGTCTCATCTTTCAGCGACTTTTTTATAAACTTCAGTTTCTCCTTTACCGAATCCAGTTTGTCCATCGGATGCCATTGAAAAGGTGTAAAGGGCTTTGGTACAAAAGTGCTGATCGTCATAACAATAGCTCCCTTCCGAGAAAGCGTCCTTATCTTTTTGACTAGCTCAACGATACCAGCAACATCATCCGCAGTCTCCGTCGGCAAACCAATCATGAAATATAACTTTAGATTCTCTATCCCCGACTCCAATATCAGCGCCGAGGTGCTGAGCACATCTTCTTCAGTGATCTTCTTATTGATAATTCTTCTCAGCCTTTCCGTGCCTGCCTCTGGAGCAATAGAGACACTCCTGCGGCCCTTTAAAAGCTGAACGAGCTCTCTGCCCTTCATATCAGCCCGCAATGATGTTATGGAGAAATCAACACCATCAATGCCTATCACCCTTTTCACGTCTGGATAATCGGAGAGAGACGGGCTTATTAATCCGATCTTCCCGGCTACCTCCTTTGCATGCGTTATTTCTCCTTCGATAGTGGCCAACTCCTTTTTCCTTGTTGGGCTGTAAATATTTCCTACGAGACAGAACCTACAGTTCCATGGACATCCCCTCATCACTTCGATAAGATACATCTCTGAAAATGCCGTTTCAGGAGTCATTATTGAGGTCGCAATGGGTGCGCGGGCCAAGTCCGCCACATGTCTTTTTTTTATTTTCTCAGGTGCGTTATTGAACGGTACCCTGCCGGACAGGGTTCCATCACTGCGATAATGAATCCTGTAATATTCGGGGACATATAGTCCTTCTATCTTAAGTGAGCCGTCCTTGATGTCTTTCTTATGATCACTGAATCTTCGCCCAGGCGACTTACCCCCTTGCATTCTTTGATCTCTGCAAAAATTCAGAAATTCGTCAAGGGACTCCTCAGCCTCACCGACAAAAATGATGTCAAAGATTTCTGCAATCGGCTCTGGATTGAAAAAGCAGCAGACACCTCCGGCAATCAGTAGAGGCTGGCGTTGGTCTCTTGTAGAGGAACGGGAAGGAATCCTTGCAAGGTCCAGTATCCTCAGAATATTCGGATAGTCATTTTCAAAGGAAACAGAAAAGGCAACTATGTCAAAATTCGAAAGAATCCTCTTGGACTCAAACGAAAACAGGGGGGTCTTTGTCCGCCTATGTTCTTCAATATCCTCCTCATCGGGAAGAAAACCCCGCTCACAGACAACACCATTTTTCCGATTCAGCAGTCCGTAGATGCCTTGAAATCCAAGATTTGACATGCCCAGATGGTAGGTATTGGGATACACAAGGCAGATGTTGATTTTCCCACCAGGGTCTTTATAGATGGTGCCTTTTTCTTTTGACAGCAGTATGTCTACATTTCTGACGAGTTTACGGCTCATTAAAATTAATACAGCACACACAAGAGAGTGTCTGACGGAGGAGGGGAATAATCTTCATTAAACTTTTTTGTTGTCGTGCACGATGCATTCACCAAGTTACAGTTTTTTTCTCAAAAAGGTGGGTACGTCATACAAATCATCGCCCTCAAGGACTGGCTCATCAACTGCCGACTGTTCCTGACCCTCGCCTGAAGCATTCTTCTCTGAAAGACACTGCTCAGGCTCTTCGGAACTTTTATCTTTTTTCACGGGTCCCTCTATATGTTTGGAAAGGATTTTGCCTGATCCTTTCAGACTAAAGGGTTCTGTCTTCGGTTTCCACTTGGTGAGCTGCGGCAATTCCGTCTTCTCTATCACCTCCTCAAGTCCTGTAGCAATCACCGTCACCCTCACCTCGTCATCCATATCAGGATCGATGACCGTGCCTATTATTATGTTTGCATCGTCATGCACTGACTCATGGACTAGAGAGCCGACTTCATTGAACACGTCAAAAGACATCTCGACGCCACCTGTTATGTTGACAAGGACCCGACTCGCCCCTTCAATAGACGATTCTTCAATGAGAGGATTGGTGATAGCTCTTTTTGCTGCTTCGCGGGCACTATGCTCCCCTTTGGCAGATCCCATGCCGATCACTGCTTTGCCCGCTGCCTCCATGACCGCTCTTACATCTGCAAAGTCAAGGTTTATAAGCCCAGGCCTCAGAATCACATCAGAAATCCCCTGTATAGCCTGTCTGAGCACGTCATTGGCGATGGAAAATGACTTCAGAAGAGGGGTGCCCTTGCCTACGACAAGATGAATCCTGTCATTAGGGATTACAACGAGGGTGTCAACATTTCTTCTAAGTTCCTTTAAGCCTTCCTCTGCATTGATTGCTCGCCTCCTGCCTTCATAGTAAAAAGGTTTTGTCACTACAGCAACCGTTAGAATCCCCAATTCCCTTGAAAGGCTGGCAATTACGGGTGCAGCACCTGTCCCGGTGCCACCGCCCATTCCGGCAGTGATGAAAACCATATCAGCACCCTCAAGACACCCGATCAATGAATCCTTATCCTCAAGTGCAGCCTGCTTTCCAATCATCGGGTTGGATCCCGCACCAAGCCCCTTGGTCAGCTGTGCCCCGATCTGGATCTTCAGCGGTGCCAGAGATATTTCAAGATGCTGCGTATCTGTATTTACGGCAATAAATTCTATGCCAAAAAGATCCGCAGCGACCATGCTGTTGATAGCATTGCCACCGCCTCCACCAACACCGACGATTTTTATTTTTGCCACTACCCTTTCAACATCCTCAAACTCAAACATGCCTACCTCCTCAACACTGCTCAACCCTCACTTCTTATTTTTCAATCTTACTTCCAATATGCGATTTTTTTAAACCAGTCAGTCATCTTAACGATGATCTTACCGATGACATCGGAAGAGATTATATCCTTCTGTTCTGGAATCATTGTCTCGGCGCCATGAAGTAAAAGTCCAACCCCAGTGGCATACTTAGGGTTATTGAATTCACCTGACAATCCATTAATGCGAGGACCAGGTGCAGAGTCACCCCGACTCTTTCCCGATACTGGGCACAAAGAGCCGATCTTTACGGGCATCGCAAGAACCACCTCTGCCAGCCTATCAAATCCGGAAAGAAGCGACGAACCTCCGGTAAGTACTGCACCCAAAACAGGAGTCCCGCTATTACTAATCTGCTCGATCTCCTGCTTTATCAGTTCAAGAAGTTCTTCTCCTCGTGGCTGAAGTATTTCGTGAAGATATTTCTTGGGTATCGACCTGATCTGTCCATCCACAGCAGCGGCATCAAACTCAGTCATGTCATTCATCTCACATGGCAAAACCGACCCAAAGTCCTTTTTTACCCGCTCTGCCTCATAAAAGGGTAATCTGAGTGCGACCGATATATCGTTAGTAAAATGATTGCCTCCTATCCCCAATACGGCAGTCCGTCTCAGCCATCCGTCCTGGTAAATCGCGATGTCTGTGGTACCGCCCCCTATGTCCACAAGAGCTATTCCCATTTCCCTTTCAGATGGAGTCAGTGTCGCCTCTGCCGAAGCTAGTGGTTGCAAGACGATATCCAGAACCTCAAGTCCCGCCTTCTCACAGCACTTCAGGAGGTTCTGCACAGATGTGATGGCGCCAGTGACCACATAGACCTTCACTTCTAACCGGGCTCCCATCATTCCCACCGGATCTTTTATCCCGCTCTGCTCGTCAAGAATAAAATCATTTGGAAGGACATGAAGCACTTCTCTGTCCAAAGGAACGTGCACCTCACTTGCAGCGTCGATTGCCCGCTCAACATCTTCTCTAGTCACTTCCTTGCCCCTTATTCCGGTGACGCCCGAATTGTTGAAGCTTTTTATGTGACTTCCAGCAATCCCCACAAATACGTCCCTAATTCTAACTCCGGACTTTATCTCGGCATCTTCAATCGTCTTTTTTATGGACTCCGAAGCAGCTTCCAGGTCAACAACAACTCCCTTTTTCAGACCGGCGGAAGGGCAAGAGTTAATAGAGTGTATGGTAAATCCGGCATCGGTTACCTCTCCAACAATTGCACATATCTTGGTGGTGCCAACATCAAGTCCCACAATATTGTTTCTATTGTTTCTTTTTTTTCTTTTGCTTTTGTTTTTTTCCATCTTGCGGTGTTTTTAACTGTGTTTTTACCGGTTTCTCTTTTTTTTCTGGCACCTGAGTGACGGGTTTGACTATTATTTTATCATTAAATCTGAGGTCAACATATTCGACTAGCATATTTCTTCTTTCAATCTCTTCTTTCACAACCCGGAGTCGCGGCCAATTTTTTTTAA
>JBKQMP010000156.1:0-4847 GCA_052146665.1 Dissulfurispiraceae bacterium | reverse complement strand
CCTAAAACTTTATACACAGTCCCTTTCTCATCGATCAGCCCGTTAAGATTTATGCTGAGCCAGTGTTCGCTACCATCCACCTGCACGGGACACGTGGCCTGATTGCTGATTTTCGTGGCAAATACCTCTCTGGTCCTCTTTAGTAGTTTTTCTGAACTTTCCTCCGGAAAGAACTCCCGCAATTCATGCTCTAGGACGCTCTTCGGTTTTTTCGAGAAAAAGCTGTATCCATAACTGTTCATCGACAGGATCCTTCCGTCGATGCCCATGGTGAATATGATGTCATTGGCATTTTCGACAAGGGATCTATACATATACTCGGATCTCTTGAGTTCCCTTGTTTTGGCCTCAACCTCCTGCTTTATGGTGCTCGACCATCTGAGCATCATCACAATGATAAAAAGACCGCCGCAGATTGTGACCAGAATGGCGGTGCCCCCAAGCAAAAACTGCCTGCGCTGAACTTCCAAAATCGCGCCTTCAACTTCGCTGACAGGTGCCACCACCGCCACAGACCATATGAGTGAGTTTTTTTGATGGTCAAGATGGATAGGTGTAAAGGCGATGAGTTTCTTGATCTCCCCTTCCTGGCCCCTGTGCCAACCGGAAACATACCAGCTCATCCCTTCTTTGCCGGCGAGCATCAGGTCTTTCTGTATTTCATTGATTCTTGTAAACGATATGCTCGGCTTCTTCTCTTTTCTCGCCTCGAAAGCGTTCTTTCCGATGAACTCGGCCTCCGGATGGTAAAGGAAGGTACCCTGACTATCAATAACCCAGGCATACCCTGTTTTTCCGGACTTGATGTCTTTGGTGATCTTTTGAATCAGCGCCGTAGCATCCATGACGAAGATCAGCACCCCGGATAATTCATTGGACGCAACAGGATGCGATTTGTCAACGGACACCTGCCGCACGGGCAACACCAAGTGAAGGAAGAGTTTAGGGGAACCCGCGCTGTCCGGAGAATGCACAACGCCGCTCATGAATATTTGCTCTTTATTTTTTTGCTGCGCCGCCCATTCTAAATAACGCTTGTCTAAAGGCTGTGGCGTGACGATTTGATCTCCGTGGTCATTCACTACATGCGATCTCAATTTTCTGTTCTCCACGAACCTTATCTCAAGGACGCCTTCGTTCTCTACGCTTGAAAAAGCCGTTCTCAGCCGTTCACTGGTGAGGACTCCGTCAGCATACTGAACAGAAGGAGACAGACTGAGTAGGGCGATCTCTCTCTTGAGCAGGGTCAGGCTTTGTTCTATCTGACTGGCAGCATGCCTGGCGAATACTAACTGCTGACGATTGAAATCTTCGCCCACTACCTCTCTGACCTTCGCTGCGGACAGCCAGCCGAAGAAGACCACAAAACCGAGTAGTAGGACGGTCACCATGATGGTTATCGGCTTATAGTGTTTTGTATAGACGTTAAACCACCAGTTAGGATTCCAGATTTTTGTCCAAGAGTGACTCATCTCACCTCTAATTTGCTGTGAACAAAGAACTTGTTGGCGTTCCTCGTTAGGCTTTAGTAATATGTCGGTTGCTCAATAATTTATATCTAAAGACGATGTAAAATCAACTTGTTGCAAAAAAACCTCTTTCCATGGAAATGGGCAATAAGAAGGCTGTGAGGGGGCGGGTGTTAACAGCCTCTATAGTCAATAGTCATATGATTTATCATTAAGGGGAAAATACCGTCGTATAATCGTTCAGGGAAGGCGGGTCTGCGTACCGCCTTCCCTGCAGTAAAATAGCGGTTACTCTGGCAATTTCTTCACCACATAGACAGAGCAGGGGCTGTTTGTCACCACCTTCTGGGAGACGCTCCCGATCAGGAATCGGGCAGTTGCACCCATTCCCCTGCTTCCTATGACGATGAGGTCAATCTTCTCCTTTTCTGCAAAATCAATTATCTCGTCTGGCACTGATGAGGAGGTAGAAAGAACGGCCTTGACCTTAGTCAGACCATAGGACGCAATGACCTGCTTTGCCTTAGAGAGGATCTCTTCGCTGTAAGCCTTCATTCGCTCAAGGAGATGGTCGCGCGATGTCGCGCTAATCTCGAGGTCTATATCCGGGGTATACGACACAACTGCAATAAGGTATACTTCTGCCTCCTTGATTTTCGCGAAGTCAGCCGCCACTTTAAGGCTCTCCATTGAGTATTTCGATCCATCGATTGGCACTAATATCTTCATTTTTCCTCCTATACTTCCTTTTTGACTTTAGCCTTTTTCATTGAAAGCCCAATCCCGTCAAATATGAAGAAGATCGCGAAGCCCCACCACAATGTGTATGCCACATAAAAGGTCAGCAGGAATGTCATCAGGCCAGCCTTCTCCGAAACCTGGATTGCGTCAACCTTGTAAAAGTTGTAGGCTGTCTCTACGGCCTTTTTAGTGACATCGGAGACGAGGTTCGCTTCATCGAACTTTTTGTCTTTCTTCAAGTTCTTGTCAAGCCCCGTTAAGGCGTTATACCATTGCCTGAACATTTTCTTCTCGTCGTCCGCTCCGTATTTGGCCTTGATCTTTGCTCCCTCATTCTTATACATCAGGTCTGAATCCTGCGTTGCTGCCGCAAGGATCTTTCCAAGGTCTCCTTGAATCTTTAAATGAGCTCCATCAACCTCCACCTTCGTGCCTTCTACGGCGCTGAACAGCTTGGATGCCAACGCGGCCCTCTTGTCAGCATCTCCTGGCTTATCGCCCTCTTTGCCCATATTGAGGTTGGACGAAAAGGTTACGCCCATTGCTTTCTGTATATTTTTTTGAACCTTGGGAATGAAGTATGAAGAGCCCTTAGCGAGCCTGTTGAAGACATCATCAGCCCACTCAAGCCCGTTCTGAGGCTTTCCCTCTGCCGATTTAGGAAAGATTTGTGAAAACATCAGAAACAGTATTACGGCAAAGGCAATGGCCATTACTATGCCCAGTGCCAAGTGTTTATTCTTTGATGTCGCCATTTCTACCCCTCCTCTCTCAGGTTTTTTGCATTTATGAAGAACTTGCTTATAACCCAAATGCCGAAGAATCCGACAACGACCCAGAATATGATATTACCGGCGGTTTCTACGGTGTCGATAACCGGTTTGGAGATCTGAACATACTCGAGTTCGACCATCTTCTTGGGCAATGTGGCCACCCTGTTGATAAAACCGGCTATAATGGACATGGCATAAAATCCTCTGATATGGATACCTTTGACGACTTTCGTGGTGAGTGCACCCACCTGGATGCCGATGAGCGACCCTATGAGCATTCCCATTGCCAGGGTGTAGAATACATAACCGTAGATCGCATATTGGAAGATTGAGGCAAGACCGGCGGTGAAAATGATCTGCAGTATGTCGGTGCCGACTGTGGTAGCGGTTGATACACCGAAGATATAGACAAACATCGGAAAGGTGACAAAGCCGCCGCCAACGCCCATTATGGCCGCGAGCATACCGACGATAAGGCCACCGATGGCGACAAAAAGCCAGGAGATCCTCCTTCCCCCGAAGTCCTCATCAAACGAGATCATAGGCGGAATGTTGACCTTCTGCAGGTTGACGGCAAGGGATGTCATCCCTGAAGAGCCGCCGTGAGCACCGTGTCCGCCCGCATCGCTTGCGGCAGCCTGTTTCCTGGTCGCCTTCCAGTAATCAACGAAGGCGTACGTTCCCAGAAAACCGAGTAGTACGGCATATACTGTGCTTATGAAGGCATCGCTGAGCAGGGGGTCATAGTTATATAATCCCTTGTTAATTGCGCCTCCAATGAAAGTGCCGCCGCCGGAACCCACGAGGAAGGCTATCGCCAGTTTCACTGACACGTTCCCGAGTTTTCTGTGAACCGCCGTTCCCATGATCGCCTTGGCAAATATGTGGAAGACGTCCGTGCCGACCGCGAGGATCCCCTTGACCCCGGCGGCCATCAGGGCCGGCGTGATAATAAAGCCGCCTCCGGCGCCGATGCATCCTGTTATGAGACCGGCTGCCAGACCAACTGCTATGGAAACCAGAAATATCAGGTCCGTATAGTGCGCGGGCGCATAAGCTGTCTTACCGCCGATTATGTCCGCTGCGCTGGTCAGGCTCACTGCCAGAATGGGCAGTAAAAGAAGACCAAGGATGAGAAGTTTCTTTCTGTTATGGATAATGGACATGGAAACTTCATAATCCCATTTGGCGTGTGCAATGGACGCCGTTTTGAGAAATTCGTAAATCTGTCTTGGACCACTCATAGTACAACCTCCTTTGATTTTATTAATCCACAACTTATTTTAGCCGTTGAAATTCCATCTGAATCTTGTACTTCCTTCCGCTTCCAAAGAGTCTCGTATAAGCGATGGAGCTCGCATCTGAGCTGAGAAGGAGTCTATGCACAAGCAGTGCGGACTCCCCATCCTTTATCCTGAGAATGGCTGCCACATCGCCTCTCGCTTCAACAAGCTCTATTGATTGAATGACTTTGGATATCTTTTTGAACGCCTTTTCCTGTATGAGGTCATAGAGCGAAATATGGAAGAAATCTTCATTCTCTATCGACGGAAATACCGACAAGGGGATAAAGGACTCCCCGAGACACGCGGGATCTCCGTTGACAACTTTCTTATAGAGAATATAGTAGATGTTCTCCTCTGCCTTCAGATAGGCCTTGATATCCTCAGGAATCTCTTTTACGCCTCTCAGCAGAATTTCTCTTCTTACCGTCACCCCCTCTGCAAACATGTCCTCAGTCAGCCGTGTCTTCATCGTAATTCCCAAGTATGGCAAAGAATACGTCACTACGGTACCCTTGCCCTGTTGTCTCATGAGATAGCCGTCTCTGGCCAGCTCGGAAATAGCCAGTCTCACGGTGACC
>JBKQMP010000155.1:0-20903 GCA_052146665.1 Dissulfurispiraceae bacterium | reverse complement strand
ACTCTCAACGTGGTCCTGACGGCGCCTGCAACGGACCTCTCCTCTGATGCGTTCAACAGTTGGACCGGCTGTGACATCACCAATAGCGTGGCGAGGACGTGTACTATCAACAATATGAACGCCGACAGGACAGTGACCGCCAAGTACACCTCATCTTCTAAGAAATACACCATATCGGGCACGATGACAGCAGGAGTGCCGAGTGAGTCCGTCAAGGGGGTGACCATGACGCTGACCGGACCGAAGAACGCCACGACGACCACGAACAGCAAAGGCACTTACAGCTTCAAGAAGTTGCCTAACGGCGATTACACGCTGACTCCGAACAAGGCCGGTCATACCTTTACACCGTCATTCTTGGATGTTACGGTGAGCGGATCGAGTCAACCAGGAGTGAACTTTACGGAAAATTAGATTCAAGTCTAAATGATGGGCGGGACTCAGGTCCTGCCCATCATCTCAGTTTATCTGCAAAGTGCAATTCCTTCTATTTGCTTCCCTCCTTAAAGCGCCGATATGGCCGAGTGTCATTAACAAGTCAGTCGGTTCCCACCGTATTGCTCTGGAGCTCATCGGGCGCTTATGGGGGTCATTGATACTAGTCCACAAAAGGGAGAACATGCCTTAAAAGAATTTAACATAAGCTTTAAAATACCGGCGAAGCGTTATAGGATACTTTATCAAAGGCAGGGAACAGCAAAAGACCCAGAACGTAATACTCGATGAGGTGGCCAAACTTTAGAAATACATAATCAACTATGGGGAAAGTCTCCGCTAACATCCCCGGGAGTAATTAATGGAGCATCGATGCAATCATAGTGTCTCTCCAGAGCCGTGTCGATGTCCTCAAGCGCGTTGGTGAACCCCCCTGTCGTATCTTGGATGCCCACTGTTTTTGCTTAGAGAATCTCGCTCGGCAGCAGTTTCGGATCGCAAACCATTGAGCGCCGTCATATCCTCATGCAATGGGTCGAGATTGTTTTTTTGCAGACTTTCAGTAAAAATGTGCTGAAAGGTCATGAAATCTCATCTGCCGTTATAGCTCCCCTTAATCTCAACAAGATACCGTGACGGCAACATGTAAGATGTTCTTCCGAACTTCATTCTGTAATCAATAGATGAAAAATAGAGTCTTTCCTTCGCCCTGGTGCAGGCCACATAAAAGAGTCGTCTTTCTTCCTCCAGCGCGGTGCCGCTAACAATGGACTTTTCTGAGGGAAAGATCCCTTCCTCAAGGGCGGGAAGGAAAACTACGGACCACTCAAGTCCCTTGGCAGCATGAACCGTGATTATTTTAACGCTTTCTTCTTGGCTGATTCCGTCCTGCTCTGACGCTAACAGACTATCTTCCATAAACTCCGAAAACGGTATGCCATTCGTTTCAACAGACAGCAAAACGTTAGACAGTTCCGAGACATTTTCTATCCGCTCTTCGCAGTCTTCTTTGTATTGCCCTTTCAGATATTCTAGGTAGTTCAGCTCTTGGATGAGTTCCATGAGGACAGTGTATGGCTTTTCCTCCACCATATTGCCATGTTTCAACATCATGCTTATGAGCGCGTCCGCGTTTCCCCTCTGCTTACGTGAAAGCTTAGCGTCTTTGAGAGCCTGCAGCCAATCGGCATTGAAGTTATTGGTTATCACCGCAACGGCCTTCTTCCCGATCCCTCGCGAAGGCGTGTTAACGATTCGACCGAAGGCCGCACCGTCTCGGGAGTTAACCATGAGCCTAAGATAGCAAAGAAGGTCTTTCACCTCAGCCCTATCATAAAAAGCCAAGCCCCTGACGATTTCATACGGGATGCCGCATTGCATAAAGGTAGTTTCTAATCCCCGGGAAAGGAAGCTCATCCGTATTAGGACTGCCATATCTGAATATGAATACATTGCAGCGAGGTCTTTGATCTTGTCGGCTATGCGCCTGTTTTCCGTATCATTGTCTGTCGCCTTACGGTACTCCACTTCTCCATCTTCTTCCTTGTCCGTGTGAAGGGTAAGGACTTTGTCGGACCACATACTGTTTACTCCCGCGATGACAATGTTGGCTACCTCAAGGATTTTTTTCGTGGACCGGTAATTTTTTTCGAGCCTCATCTCGGTGCCCCTGAAGTCCTCTGCAAATTTCAGAATGTTTTCCGGAACGGCCCCGCGCCAGGTGTATATTGTCTGGAAGGGGTCTCCCACGACAAATATATTTTTCTTTTTAGCGGCGGAAAGAAGCTTTATCAAAGAGTACTGTATCTCGTTTGTGTCCTGGAATTCATCCACCATAAAAAAGTCATAGCGATCTTGCCATTTCTTTAATCTCTCGGGCCTGTTTAAGAAAAGGTGGGTCGTGTAATAGATGAGGTCATCGTAGTCCAAAGCGTTTGATTGTTCAAGTCCCCTTTGATAGGCGCCGGCCACTTCTGCATACCCGTCCTCGGGGAAAGGCAGGGAAGCGATGTATTCTATGATGTTTCCCCTATACGCCTGTTTCGCCTTCGAGATCGTCCTTTGCGCAGTTTCCGCTTCCTTGGGATCGTGATTAAACCGGTTCAATATATCCTTCAGCAACTTCTTGCTGTCAGTCCGATCGTAGATGACAAAGTTCTTGTCGAAGTTCTTGTCGAGGACAACTATATCTTCCCGGAGTACCCTAACGCAGAACGAGTGGAATGTGCTTATAGAGCGAGGCTTGATAGCGAACATCTTTTCGACGCGACTTGCCATTTCTTGAGCGGCTTTTTTTGTAAAGGTGATGGCGAGAATCCGGTTTGGCTTAAACCCTTTCTCCTTAATAAGGTAGCCTATCTTGTGCGTAAGGACTTTGGTCTTACCACTACCCGCGCCTGCCAAAAGCAGCAGAGCTGCTCCGAAATGTTCAACGGCAGCCTTTTGTTCTTGATTCAACCCTTTTAGCATTTTTCCCTAGAGGAAGGCGGTTTGATAATTCCCGGCTTTCTCTTAAGTATAAAATATGTCACTTCTTAAAGACACCTTTTGTTGATCTCCTGGCCACTTTCCTAGAGATGCGCGTTCTAGCGGATTTCACGAGAGAGGCTTTTTTCACAGTGCCCGAGAGCTAATTCCTTAAAATCGATTAATATATATGCATGTGATTATTATATATTAGTGACTTTTTTATATTGTGGATTGCTTTTTAAGGTAAGAAAATTAACTATCAAGAATATACCCTATAAAGGAAAGAAGGGGAAAAATAATGTCTGATAGCATCAATGGAGTCCTGGAGAGCGTCGTTTTCTCTAACAAGGAAACCGGCTACATGGTGGGCAGGGTCAAAGCGCGGGGGCATAAGGAGCAGGTCACCATAGTGGGGCTGTTGCCGGACATTCTGCCGGGTGAGAGCCTAACGCTTGCGGGGGACTGGACAGTGCATCCAAAATTCGGGCACCAATTCAAGGTGACTTCTTATGAGACCTCTGTTCCGACGACCATCGGTGGTATCGAGAAGTACCTTTCTTCCGGTTTTATCCGTGGGATCGGGCCTACGATGGCGAAACGCCTCACTGACAAGCTAGGGGAGGGTACGCTGGAGATACTGGATCAATTCGCCTACTCGGATGATTACAAGGCAAGGGACGCCCTGAGGCAGGTGGAGGGGATTGGGGAGAAGCGCCTACTGATGATCAAAAATTCCCTTGTAGAGCAAAAAGAAATCAAGAATGTGATGGAGTTCTTGAGAAGTCACGGGGTCGGCAATGCGAACGCGACTAAGATCTTCAAACACTATGGACAGGAGACAGAGCTTCGCATACGCCAAAACCCGTATTGCTTGACCGAGATACACGGGATCGGTTTTTTGACTGCCGACAAAATAGCGCAGAACTTATCTATCCCCTCCGACAGCCCGGTGCGGATAGAAGCCGGTATTATCTTCGTGCTCAACGAGCTTTCGGGCAATGGACATATTTTCTATCCTTATGAGCCCCTTATCGAGGAATGCAGAAAGATACTTGGCGTTGAAAGAGAACTCGTGGTCAAGTCCTTTGGGACCATAGCCGCCGAAAATAAAATCGTCGTGGAGGATCTTAATGCTGAAGGGCAGTACATCCCTAACAATAAGGCGGTCTTCTTGAAACACCTACATGTCTCCGAGGTCTGGGCGGCCCGTAATTTGGTGCGGCTGATGAACGCCGCTGATCCGGTGAGGTTTCTTGACCTTGACAAGGAGATCGCCTGGGCTGAGTCCGCCAATACTATCAAGCTGTCCGGGAAGCAGGCGGAGGCCGTCAAGGAGGCGTTGAAGAGCAAGTTCATGGTGATCACAGGGGGCCCTGGGACCGGTAAGACCACGATCATTAATGTGATCCTGAGCATCTACAGAAAGTATGACAAGAAGATTCTGCTTGCAGCGCCAACGGGCAGGGCAGCGAAACGAATGGAGGAGGTGACAGGACATGCGGCCTCCACTATCCATCGTCTGCTGGCGTATAGCCCCCGTGACCACGCATTTGGCCGCGATGAGGATGACCAACTAAAAGCGGACCTGATAGTGGTTGACGAATTCTCTATGGTAGACGCTGTGCTGATGCATCACCTCATGAAGGCAGTACCGTCCAGTTGCACATTGATCGCGAGCGGAGACTCCGACCAGTTACCCTCAGTTGGGGCCGGGAGCGTTCTGCGAGACGTTATCAGTAGTGGCATGGTGAAGACGGTGAAATTGAACGAGATATTCAGGCAGGCGCGAAACAGCATGATCATCGTCAACGCTCATAGGATCAATAGCGGAGAGCTGCCAATCCTGGTGCCAGAAGGGCAGGAGAAGAGGGACTTCTATTTTTTGGACATCGAGGAACCGGAAGCTGTGGCGGACAAGGTGGTGGAGCTATGCAGCGTCAAGATCCCGAAGGAATTCCATATGGACCCCATGAAAGATATCCAGGTGTTAACGCCGATCCACAAGGGCGTAATCGGCTCACAAAATCTAAACACACGATTAAGGGATGTATTAAATCCCAGTGGCGATGAGATATTAAGGGGCAACCGCATGTTTCGTGTCGGGGACCGCGTATATCAAATGGTTAACAATTATGAGAAGGAAGTTTTCAATGGGGATATAGGCATTGTGCAGGCGATAGATAAAGATGAGGCGACTTTGTTTGTAAACTTCGATGGCAATGTGGTGCCGTACGATTTTGGGGATCTGGACGACCTTATGCTCGCCTTTGCCACAAGTGTCCATAAGAGTCAGGGCAATCAGTATCCGGCTGTGGTAATGGTGGTGCATTCGAGTCACTATATTATGTTACAGAGAAATCTGCTCTATACAGGGGTCAGCAGGGCTAAACAACTGGCCGTCCTCGTCGGGAACAAGAAAGGTCTGGCTATGGCAGTGCGCAATAACGCGCCTCAAAACAGGCATACCCGGTTTGCGACTCGTATTACGGAGACGGTCAATGGTTTGCAAGGCTTCGGACTTTAAGTACATCTTTACGGCATAATACCGGATAATAGTGGAGGGCAGGTCTAGCGGAGAAGATGGCGAGCATAATTGGCGCAGAACCATCGGAGGGATGACCCTGTGGCTATTCGGTTCTCACAACGTCAAGAATACGTTGTCGGGCTGGTGCATATTGATAAGACATTTGACTATTGGAGTTCGGAATAGCTAAAGTTTGAGGTAAAATTGTCTAATTAATATCTTTAGATATTATGGTATGACCGACTATAAAATAAAGAAAAATCGTTTTGCTGTGAAAGTCTATTTCTTAGATGGAAAAGTGGAGGAAGGGGACATTTATTTAAGTCTCAATGCTGCCCATCACGATGGTCCTGAAACAGTCAGTGATGTTTTAAGTGAAGAAGGTCAGTTCATTCCAATTAATTTTAGGGAAGAAGGGATAAAGCTTATTAATAAAGCAAACATCATGCTGCTGTCGTTTCCTCTATTTCCAGAACAGATAGGGGAATTTGTGTCTAGTGGTGAGAAGGATGTGCTGGTGAGGCTGGTCAACAAAACACAAAGGGATGGAAAAGTCATCTTCCAACTGCCTGATCACCAGACCAGAGTGAAAGATTTCTTGAATCGAGCAGCGGTGTTTGTTGAATTGAGAAATGACCGGGAGATTTGTCTTGTCAATAAGAACCATATTTTATCCGTGACGGAAAAATAAGGGGAATTCGAAGGAGAGAAATGGATATCGAGACACTTTTAAGTCTCACGAAGGAGCATGGGGCCTCAGACCTGCATATCAGCGCGGGTATTCCCCCAACCATAAGACTGCATGGGATGATAAAGAGGCTCGAAATGGACCCCCTCACGAACAACGAGACACATAAGATGATCTCTGACATTATGACTGACGATCAGAGAGCGAGGTTTGAACGAGAGCTCGAGCTGGATTTTTCGATAAGTATTAGTGGAGTATCAAGATTCAGGGTAAATGCCTATCAACAGGAAAGGGGAGAGTCAGCGGCATTTCGGATCGTCCCTTCAGAAAGTCCCACTCTGAGTCAATTAAATATTCCCCCGATAATCGCCGAATGTGCTCTAAAAGAAAGAGGATTGATTCTTGTGACCGGCCCGACGGGTAGCGGTAAGTCAACCACACTTGCTGCGATCGTGAATCATATTAATGAAAATAAATATGCTCACATCATTACAATCGAAGATCCTATAGAATTCCTTCATACACCAAAGAATTGTCTTATCAATCAAAGGGAGGTGGGACAGCATACCCATTCTTTTTCAGCAGCCCTGAGAAGTGCCCTCCGTGAGGATCCGGATGTCATTCTTGTGGGAGAGATGCGGGACTTAGAGACGACGTCATTAGCCATTACTGCAGCTGAGACAGGGCATTTGGTGCTGGCCACCCTTCATACCAACAGTGCAGCGAAAACGGTAGATAGGGTGATAGACATTTTCCCGGCGGAGTCCAGAGATCAAGTAAAGACGATGTTTTCAGAGTCAATTGTTGCCATTATTTCTCAGGCGCTGCTTCCCAGAAGCGATGGTAAAGGGAGGGTGGCCGCTCTTGAGATTCTTATTGCCAATGCTGCCGTTAGAAATTTGATCCGTGAAGGAAAAACCTTCATGATCCCTTCAGTTATACAGACTGGCCAACAGCATGGCATGCAAAGCCTTGAACAGGTCTTGAAAGAATTGATCCATAAAGGCATAGTTACGAGGGAAGAGGCAGCTACGAAAGTCGTGGATGTTAAGTCATTAGCGGACATTCGTGACATTTCAAAGGATCGGAGAGCATGAGCAAATGTGTCCAAATCCAATCTAAGATGTGGGTGCCTAATGATGCGACAAGCCTCTACTGATGGCCGCGTGTCATACGTTTTCTCTATTCGCATCACCTTCGTTTCTTGATTGAGTGGCTTGACAAGCCAGGTTAGTCATTTCGAAAATGGTTTTAGTCATTTATGGCTTCAGAGCATTTTAAAAACCGAGAAAACAGGGCATTTGAAAGCCTCGGGTAGCTGTTTCAAAAAAAAGATGCTTGGTGGCACCTAGTGGTATGGAGTCTAAGCCCATCAACGAGGGCCACTACGCAAACCAGAACAATCTCGCCAAAGACAAGAATAGCTTTTTTTGTACAAAAGAAATATTTAAGACATAAAAGTATATATATCTTTAGGTATTGTACTGTCTACATGACTAGTACGCATGAGCGGGGCCTGTATCGGTTGTTTCTGTGAAGCAATCTTTCAGTTCAGGCGGCGCACGCAGATTATCGTTAGACTTAGGGTAATCATTACCGACTAAGTCAACACGCTTCAGAGGGTCGCGAGTCTAGTGATAACCCCATATCGTAGCCTGGCATGTAAAGAATGAACCTGTGCAACATGGCCTGCAAATGCTCACAGATGGCACACGCGAACCATCATCAAAGGCTTTGTATAATGCACTTCCACTCCTCGTATTAAACTACTGATACTCGCACAGATGAGTGTGGCCTTAAGTTGTAGATTTTATTCTGAATGTACACGGCCTTTTCTCCTTGGGGTGCAATGGGCATTTCTTTTGCAACTGCTTTCACGGTAGGATAAATCTATCACCAGAAATTACTTATAGGGTGCATCTTCTTCCCTCCGCGTCTTAGAGTCCTCAAAAGATAAAATTCCAGATGCGGCTCATTGTCAGTGATAACGGGACCAACAAACCAATTCTTGGGCGGAAGCAATTCCCATCCTTCAATAAAAAAGTCAAACGGAACCCCTTGCCACTCGTTAATGTCATCAGAGACGGCTTTGTTAGAAAGCTTATCCCTGACGACCTTTGATGATATATCAATGGGCTCCATGGAACCGATTACATGTAACCCGTTACCGTCAAAGCTCTTGTGAATATATGTATAAGGAAAGACTTGTGCAAAAGTCCTGATTAACATTTTAATAGTTTCAACGTCATCCACACCGGATCCCGATCCGGGTAATGGCATCCACTGGGCCATTATACCGCCCTCGTTGAGATGTTTCTTAGCAAGCTCAATGAACTCCTTCGAATAGAGGTTGTTAACACCTGCGGCGTCTATAGGAGGTGGAGGGTCTATAGTTATCACATCAAAGTTTGCCCGCGTAATTTTCAGAAAATTACGCCCATCATTGACCACTATCTTTCCCCCTGAGTAAGCCCTCACTATAGAAGCGTCTTTGTAAAAATAATCGAAGGTGTCAACAACCTCTTTCACAAGCTCCGCAACCGTCACCTTTTTCCCGTAGGAGACCGCCGAGCGATACGTGGTACCCATACCGAAACATATTACAAGGGTATTTTCAGGATTCGGATGTATAAGCATCGGAAGATGTGCCATCATCTTTGTATCTGTGGTTTTCACTGTCATCCCTAGGCCGTTCACAAGCAGGACCTCTCGATTCGGTTTAAGAAGGTTCTTTGTCACGCTGGTGATGCCCTGAAGACCAGGCTCGTGAAATACAAGCTTCTCAGAAGGATGCCTTCCGTCGAAACGCTTTACAAAGTAGTCGTGGTCTTCGGCATTAATAAAAGAAGAAACGAAAAATGTGACGGACAGCAATCCCATTAATGCAGCGATCTGCATTTTGTACGGGATCTGCCACTTTGAGACGCCTATGACAGCATATGATACTATTGCTGCAAAACAGTAAAGAGATGCTAGGAGGTACAGGGAAGTGAGGTAATCCCAGAAGGGCGCAATTATAAAGCCGGCAGCTAAAGAGCCGACCAGTGCGCCAACCGTATTCCATGAGTAGGCCTTTGCGACCAGCACCCCTTTCGCATCCTCAGACTTAGGGTCCATTATGCGCGTTGCTAGAGGAAAGCATGCACCGGAAAGCAGTGACAACGGAAAAATCACCCACATTGCGTAAAGATAATGACCGAATACTGTTGAAAGCGGCACCATCTTAAAACTGTAAGCGGCTATGGAAGCTCCAATACTTTCGAAGAGCCTTACGGAGATAACCATCCAGAGTCCCATTCCAAGCAACATGGTTGCAATCCAGAGCGGAAGGGCCTTCAGGCGGTTTACCAACAGCGACATTATCCAGCTCCCCGCACCTATGCCGATCAAATAGACAAGCAACATGGTTGCGAAGGCGTAGGTCGAATTCCCTATAATAGTTTCGAGTGTCCTAGTCCAGAGCACTTCCGAGGCAAGGGCAAGGCAGCCGCTCACCGCGATGACCGCAACGGCAAATATTGCTGGACCGGCAAGCCTTCTCTCGTCAGGTGGAGTTAATTCGCTCCTTAGAAGCTCTGGTGCGAGGGAGAACCTATATCCGAGCCAGGCCACTATGAAGTTTAAGCCTGCAGCTATAAGAGTAGTAGCAAGGATGCCGATGAGCTCTATGAGAATAAAGCTTGCGACCGCTATTCCTATGGCAGCTCCCAACGTGTTGGCCGCATACAGCAGTCCCACTTTCCAGCTCTGAGTGTGCTTGGGACTCCGATGGAAAAAGTCAGTGAGCAAGGGGAATGTGGCCCCCATGAATGTAGTAGGCACAATAAGAACCATCGCAGAAAGCACGGCCCTTATGAAAACGCTATAGCCCGTCAAGGATTCAGAGCTCATAAAAGTGGTAAAGAGCAGATCCGAAAGCTTTGTAAAAACCGGGAAAAGCAGAGCAAAAGTCCCTATGCCAAGTTCCATAAAAGCGTAATAACGCATGGGGTTTTCTATGCGGTGCAGGGAACGTCCAGCGAGCCAGCTTCCTAAGGCCAGTCCCATCATAAAACTACCCAACACTATGGATATGGAGAGAGTCGTGTTCCCGAACACAAGGCCAAGCCATCTGGCCCAGACTACCTGATAGACTAGAGCTGATGCGCCGGATATCGTAAAGACTAGATAAACCGCTGAGGCTCCTATTAGAGATGATTTCTGAATTGTGTTATCCTTTCTCATCGATTTCAATTCTAAGAAAGAGCAGAAGGGACAGCTAACAGCTCGAAAGGTTTGGTGTCCACTATTGCCAGCCTAAGTCATCAAGCATGATGACTTGGTCCACCTATTCATGAGAAAGTTCTTCATAAGTCTTGCGCACAGTCTTTTCTGCGTTATCAGGCGGCATTATTACAAAAAATCTCTTGTCGAGCATCATTGTGCATGGTTAATTGATCTTCTCTTTCCTTTCAAACACAACCAGATTGGAAGTGGACTGAGGTTTGTATCGGCTGATTTCCTCATCCCAGTATGAAATACTCGTGTCATCATCCATCATGTCGATAATTCCCACAATCCTAAAGTTGTCATTAGTGAATATTTGTGTCCAGTTCAGGATAGTCATGTCTGAAGTTGGGCTCGCAAGCCATGATGTGGGCTCCTTGATAAAGACTACATACTTAGGAGGGTCCGCTTCGATCTCGCGTATCATATCATGTTGCATCCAGGAGGCGTAATACTGGGGCTCCATTAAACCGTATACATAGATATAGCCAGTTGCGGATTTTCTGTCAGCATAGAAGTATATTTGCGGTTCAGAACCAATAACAGCTATTTTGTCTTCCTTCGTTGAATGGTTTCTTATATACGTGGCAATTTCTATGGATTCAGGGAATGGCGTTGCACCGTACATCATCCGGCACGCCTGAACCGGAGTTACACGAAAGAAAAAGTCACTGAATTGGGTGATAGGGTATACTAATGCCGCCGTTGTTACTATAATTGGAAGTAGTCGTACTACAAGAGGCATTTTTCTGACGGATAAAAATTGCATAGCCGCACTTGTTGCCACACCCGCCAATAAAGCTACTGAAGGGAGTATTGTAACAAAATAGTGCTCCCGGAAAAAGAAACCGGGACAAATTGTGAAAAAAGAAAACAAGGTAAATACTATTAAAAAAAACCGGTTCGAACGAGCCTTCTCATACCAAAAAGTTGATGTCAACCCAATTCCAGCTATTATCCAAAGCAAATCCCATGATTCGACGACATTTGACACCGATATTTTCAAGTTCTGTACGGCCTCACTAAGAGAGACCAGTGATACATATTGATGTGCGTACGTGAATGTCCAGAACCAAAATTTTGATAAGGTCCCGGCGAAATATAACGACGCACAGGTGATAAGAAACGGAATTGCGGAAGCCATAAGGAGCAACGAGGTACCACTGGCGAGTCTCTTAAAATCAAGCGGGCGAGTCCGTATGATGCACCATGAAAAATAAAGCGCCGCAAAAGGGATGAAGAAGACGGCATGCTGTTTCATGATAAATGCCATTCCATACGCCAAGCCGCTTACAAAGATCATCAAGTATTTACCGGAATCAAGTGCCTTTAATAAGACAATTGTTCCACCCAGCACAAAAGGAACTATGAATTGTGTGGCATGTGCTGAAGTCCCGAGGACCGTGGGACTCAGGGAGAGAAGGGCATAACTTGAGGCAGCGACGGCCGCCACGCCATCATCAAAAAGTCTGCGTGCCAGAATAAACATCAGGATAATTGCAATCGAGTTTACAGCCAGCAGCCCTAGATGGACTCCGACGATTGTTTGGCCAAAGACCGCCATCATCAAAGCATACGCCGCATAAATGCCCGGAAGTTTCATACTATAGACAATAAGATATGGAGGGATTCCCTGAAGCAGCAGCTGACCCATATAGGCGAATTCGCCTTCGTCGCGTTCTAATGGGGTTTCCAGTAATCTGATGCGAATTGCCACAACGAACACAATAATGATCGCTGCGATTATATGTGGCCAGTATTTTAGAAAGGCTGATTGCGCGGTCGGACGGTCCTCCGGTGTGGCTGCTTTTTTAGGCGATTTTTTCTTCACTGAGATTAAAAGCCTCCGAAATTCATCCTGCTTGCTAAGACCGAACACCAATCGAACAATTATAGCGGATATTGAAGCTGTAAGAAAAGAGAAAATGGCGCTGCAGAAGAATACGCAGTCAAATACACCTTGAGCGACAGCCTCAGTAACATGGAGTCATATCATTAAACGATTAGAGAACAACCATATGCAGGGAATTGTCTCAAGATTAGCAACACGTTTTATGCCTTTTTCAAAGTAGCTATGAAAGCTATCCGTTGACAGCGGCCATTAGAAAAAAGTTCTTAATTGGCAATTTGCGCTCAGATCAACGGCAAAGACTCTAAACCTTTTTAGTTATTCATTGTCTAAAGGTAAAAAGACTAAGATGCCTCATATCAGCAAGGGCTGATGGGTACTCGTAAAGGCGACAACTCCTGAAACTATTTATTGTTATGAAATTCGAACGTTTTGACAGCACTGGATGAGGAGGTTCGACGGGCAGACGGAAGAATGCATCAAACTTCTTTATGAGGTGGGGAAAGGCGGCTACCTAGAAAAGGCCCCTACGTCGAACTTTTGAGTGGCAGAATGGTATTAAAATTGCGCTAGCTTTGGCGGGATTGGGATGTCCAATTTATTAGAGTAACAATCAGAAGATGAGAGAGTGGTGAATACACGCGTAGCGCATCAAAGTCGCATTAATGGAAAAGCCGACAAAAATTGGCAAGGAGAGCACGTCATGTCAAAGATGCCACACAATCATTATAGTTGGAAACAAGGAGCCTCTCTGTTTTACATCGGGATGATAGTTGGCTGCATGGTCATTGTTTGCTTAGGCCCTGCGATCGAGCTCTCGGCCGCTACCGAAGCCTCGGCCGGGCAATCTGTCCTCTCCAAGTCACGTCCTGTCACGGTGAGTAACACCGAGGCGGCCCTGTTCCTCAGGCAGGCTACCTTTGGTCCCACCTAAACCGACATCGCTCAAGTGCAAGCAGAGGGTTTCTCAGCCTACCTCAATGCCCAGCTTGCTCTTACCCCCACATCCTATCCTACGTTTCCCGTGGTCGATCCCAACAGCGCCATGGGATGCCCGACAGGGTCTCCTACAACATGTTATAGGGACAATTACAGCTCGTTTCTCGTCCAAAACGCATTCTTCCTCAACGCCCTGACCGCGCCAGATCAGCTGCGGCAGCGCGTGGCCTTTGCACTGAGCCAGATCTTCGTTGTGTCAAACGTGAAAGTAAGGGGTGCTTACGCAATCCGGGATTACCAGCAGATGCTGGTTGACAATGCCTTTGGGAACTTTCGCACCCTGTTGCAAAATGTGACCCTAAGCTCGGCGATGGGCCATTATCTGGACATGGTGAATAACGATAAAGGAAATTCAACGCTGGGCACGGAGCCAAACCAAAACTATGCGCGGGAAGTGATGCAGCTGTTCACTATCGGACTTGTGAAACTTAACAGTGATGGCACCCCGCGGCTTGATAGCAGTGGCAATACCATTGCCACCTATGATCAGAGCGTCATTGAGGGATTTGCCAGCGTATTTACGGGCTGGACCTACCCGACAGAGCCCGGCGCGACGCCCCAAAACCGCAATCCTGAATACTTTGTGGGGAACATGATTGCCGTGGAAGCTGATCACGACACGGGTGCTAAAACGTTGCTTGACGGTGTGACGCTGCCAGCTAACCAGACGGCACTGGAAGACCTTAACGAGGCGCTCGACAACATTTTCAATCACCCCAATGTAGGTCCCTTCATCGGCAAGCAGTTGATTCAGTTCTTGGTGACAAGCAACCCAAGCCCTGCTTATGTGTCTCGGGTAGCGGCCGTCTTCAATGACGACGGCAACGGGGTCCGGGGTAACATGACGGCAGTTATCCGTGCAATCCTGCTTGACGAGGAAGCGCGTGGCCAGCCTGCAAACGATCCTGTTTATGGGCAATTAAGGGAGCCGGCTGTTTTTATGCCCGGAGTGTTGAGGGCATTGGGCGGGAGCAGCGATGGAGTGTTTCTTAATTGGGAGAGTGCAGATATGGAGGAGCCGGTGTTCGATAGCCCATCCGTCTTTAACTTCTATCCGCCTAGCTATCCGCTGCCCGGGAACACGACGGGGCTCGTTGCTCCTCAGTTCGCAATTCAGGATGCCGCGAGCACATTGACGCGCTGGAATTTTCTGAATAGCGTTATTTATTCCGTTATTCCGCCTGACAGCAGCGTTAATGGCTCGACGGGCACGAGTATCACTTGGAATTCCTGGTTGAAGCTCGCGAGTAATACGAGCAAACTGATCGATACGTTGGATCTGGTGCTTTCCGGTGGACTCTTGGACTCTGCATCTCGCTCGATGGTGAGCACAGCCGTGCAAGCTATCCCTGCAAGCGATGCGCTGGACAGGGTAAGGGCTGCAGCCTATCTTATTGCCGCTGCGCCGCAAACAATGATTCAGAGGTGATATCATGAAGACTAGACGCGAGTTTCTCAAAATCTGTTCCAGTTTTGGTCTGGCTTCACTTTTGCCGAGTTTTTGCCTGACCGCACGACCTGCGGTCGCACAGAGTGCTGATTACCAGGCCCTCGTGTGTTTGTTTCTTTTTGGTGGAAATGACGGCAATAATGTGGTAATCCCATATGCGACGTCGGCATATAACAATTACGCTACACTGAGGGGCTCTCAGGCGAGCGGAGGGTTGGCATTGGCCTATGATAGCCTGTTGCCGCTATTAGACAGCGAAGGAGCAGCCAACTACGCGCTGCACCCTGCTCTGTTTGGCCTTCAGGGTCTGTGGCAGAAGGGCTACCTCGCGATCCTGTTCAACGTAGGACCTCTCGCTCTGCCCGTGACGAGAACTCAATACTTGGCGGGCAATGTGCCGGTTCCAGATAACCTCTTCTCACATATCGATCAGCAAACAGAGTGGCAGGCCGCGGGTCCGAGCAGTGAAGTAAGGACCGGTTGGGGCGGGCGCCTTTCTGATCGGGCGGCCGGTTTAAGCAGTGACCTTCTAGAGGTGCTGTCAGTGTCTGGCAACAACCTTTTCGAAACAGGAGAGTCGAGCACGCAAATCGCGGTCCCCAGCAGTGGCGGCATGACCCTGAACGGGTTTAACAGCAGCAACAGCTCGGTCGCTCGTCGCAACGCCTTGTTGAAGCTAATCGCAGCGGGAATCGGCAGCGGTAATGACCTGATCAGCTCATTGGCTGGGATTCAGAGTGATTCTATAACAGTCATGAACTCACTGAATCTGGTTCTTTCCTCAAACGGTTCGATCATCTCACCTATATTCAGTGGTCTGACGGACAGTCTGGCAATGTAATTCCAGACTGTCGCCAAATTGATCGAGGCCCGCGCTGCCCTTGGGTCGCCATCAAGGCAGATATTCTTTGTTTCACTTGGAGGCTTTGATACCCATACCAACCAGATTACGATACAGGGGGAACTGCTTAGCTCGGTCGACGCGGCAGTGACCGCCTTCTACAACGCCACGGTGGCCATGGGTGTACAGGATATGGTCACAACATTTACCTTGTCGGACTTCGCGCGAACGCTCAGACCTAACACGGGAAGGGGCTCGGATCATGCGTGGGGTAACCACCATTTTGTGATAGGTGGTGCAGTCAAAGGGGGGCTCTACGGAAGTTTTCCAACACAGCAATTTGCAGGTCCTGATGACTGCGGCAACAATGGGCAGTGGATTCCAACGATATCAGTTGAACAATACGGGGCCGCACTTGCATCGTGGTTTGGTGCCTCGACCGCTGATATGACATATATTTTACCGGACCTTCCGAACTTCCCGGAGGGGCAGATTCCATTCATGTCATAATGTGACAAGGGAAGGCTGACAGCGCAATCTCAGCCTTCCCTTGAAGCGATCCTGACTTACAATGCCCGACAGCTAATAATGAGTTGATGAGGCTGTCCCACGACTGACAACACCAACTAAATAATATCACTCACCTTCAGCATTCGAGACTTTTTAAGATGCCTGGAGTGACTTCTTTCAGGTATGAGACGTTGTCATCAATTTGCAACTGATGTGGTATATGAGGCAGAAAGGTGTGTCGAAATTCAGAATCCTTAAGTGGGCCCCAAGTATTTGAAATGGTATTTTTTTGCTCTGAGAAAACTATTTAGTCCCTGAAAGATACCAGGACAGTAATTTGTTTTGCGCGATTGAATTATTTCCAGATTACTGTCGTGTCTTTAAGATATTTGATCGCGATCCAGGAATAAGTCACAAGAGCACGAGCCGGAGCATTTCCGAAACGACGGATTCAGTATGGTCGGTAATCCGCGGGTAGGCCCGTAGGGATTCACTAACGAACATATTTATTTCGACCGGTTGCAGCAATGAAGATTTTCAAGGAGAACTGTTCATTTCTACGGCTACGTTTTTATTTCTCGGCGTTGCACCTTTTTCTTGACAGCCACTTTATTTGTCCCTATAATTCATAAAAAAAGACGCATCCGGCATAAGAGATAGTGTTAACCCGCTTATTTTACTGGGGACAGAAGCATGAAGGGTCTGCATGTGCGTTACTGGCGGCTAATTGTCTTGATAGGCAGTCTTGGTATGATTGCAGGGAGAGCGCCCTCGCTTTTTTTAGAACCAAGATTATGGGCCGAAGAGGGAACTCTTTACTTTGCGTATGCCTATCATTTTGCGAACACTCCAGAGTGGCTTAATGGTCTTTTAAATATCCAACTCGGCTATTTTTCGTTGTGGCCTAATATCGCATCTACTGTAGCTGCCAACATGTTTTCTCTTGAACGAGTGCCATTTGTTACCACGGCTCTGGCTCTGACAGTTCAACTGATGGCGATAGCAGTTATTCTATGGGGGGAATCCAAGTTTTGGCAGACACCAATTCGAAAAACCATCTGCGTTCTGGTTTTTATTTTTGTTCCGCTTAGTGGAGAAATATGGCTCAATACCATCAACAGCCAATTTGTCTTCGCGCTCATTGCGTTCCTTATTCTGCATTCGAATGCGGATGGCCGCAAACCAATAAGGTGGTGGTACCGCGTCTTGTTGTTGTTCTCGGGTCTTACAGGCGTTGTTTCATGCTTTCTTACCCCATTGTTCATCCTAAGAGCGCTGTCTGAGAAATCGCGAGAAAGAGCTATTCAAATGGGGATTCTGGTGATTTGCGCAAGCATTCAAGCTACAATACAACTTTTATCATTAAAAGATCTTGTATCAGCACGAGGGGCGGGAATTGAATGGCAAACACTGGCTGCTATCTTGTGGACGCAGAGCATTGGGCTGACCATTTTTGGCTTGAAAAATGCTCTTCGATTCTCCGCTCTCATTGTTTCGGCGGACGCACAAGGCTCGCTAGAATTCACCCTGATAAGCATAGTCATCCTGTCTGTCGAAATGATCTTTATTATCTTCTTGTTCATCTGTTCCACTCCTAAATTAAGCGATCGTATAACACTCATCGGAAGTTATCTGATTCTCATTATCTTGTCGATTCTTGGGTCTCTTGGTACAGACAAATTTGAATATGTCCTTCCAGGATATGGGCAAAGGTACTTCTATGCTCCCAATATAATTTTGATGCTGATTGTCGCTGTAAGCATACAAATTTCTACAAATATGAGTGCACTGAAAAGACAATGGAGGAGTATCCTGCTCGCTATGCTGTTGGCAACTTCTCTCTGTTGGGGAGTGAGCCAATACGGAAGTACTACTATAGCTGGTGCCGACTGGCCAAAATGGCAAGAACAGATCCGAATGTGGCGAGAGAACCCAGCGAATGCCATCCAAATTTGGCCACCTGGGTGGCAAATGCAATTGACTAAATAAATAAGCTTGATACTACTGAAGAATCGCAGCAGCGCGAGGCTACAATTGCCTAATCGTCGTAATCCATGGAATTTATTGGCGGTCCCAACGGGATTCGAACCCGTGTTTTAGCCTTGAGAGCGTAGCTTAAGAGGACGTAGCAAGAGCTTGAAAATACCCCAAAGCACCATTTGACAAGGGTTTGCAAAGTATTTCGCGCTATGCGGAAATGACTGGGAATTGCCGCAAAACAGAGTCAATTTGTCACGATTTTGTCACGATTTATTTAATGGCATATTCCGGACGTTTACTCTGGTATTATGCGGACACCCATTGTGAAACGAAATGAGGCTGTTGCCCGGTGGCAGAAGGATAGAGTAGGCTAGCTACACCTTGTAATACGACCTCGTGGTATAAGGAGTGCAACACAAACTGACGGGCAGTGTGACTTATGACCGGTACTGTTAACTCACCGTACTTGAGACCCCTGGTCATAGTTGTCATTGCCCTGGGTACAATCGGAACTCGTGACCCCTCAAAGCCGAGCACTTCGCTCCTCCGATGCTTTGTGAAAGATTCTTGCATTGTAGGATTATAAATCTTCTTCAGGTCGCGGAAGCCAGAGGAAACACGATATTGGCGTTGTTTCTATCGACTCGAACAATGTAAAACCGGCCCTGTCCACAGGTCAAAGGAGATCGAGTTTAAGCACCAACGCGGTTTTCCATTCGATGGTAGATGTCCTTTCTATGGCCGATACCAAGAACTATGATCCTCGAAGGGTCGAATTCAAAAATAACACGGTAGTCGCCGACACGGAGCTTCCAGTATCCCTTCAGCGTCCTTCTCAACGGCATGGCATACTGTTCAGGATACGTGGTCAGCTTTGTTTCGATCGCATCCTTTAGCCTGACTTTTATAGCAACTGGCAATGAGGGGATATCATGCATCACTGCTTCCTTGTGATAGCCGATCGTGAACGACACTTCAGCTCCAGGCCTTTTTATGGGAAACAAGCTCCGACTTCTTCAGAGATTTCTTCCTCTCATCCGCAAACGCAGCCAAAGCTATGTCCTCCTGGATCTCTAACGCTTCCTCGATGAGATACTCGACAACGGAAGACATCGAAAGACCTCTTGCTTCTGAAAGAGTCCGCACGTCAGCATAAATACGCTGATTCAAAACGACATTTATGCGAGGGTTTTTCGTAGGCATAAACACCTCTTTTCCCTTTTTTATAGTGTACCACAAATGACACACTGTAAAAAAAGCCATCTTTGTTAGGCTGAGCAAAGCCAGCCACGCGTGACCTTCATCTACAGCTGCTTCAAAAGAAGTGATCCAGCATCTTCAGCGATGGGTGCCACTTCCTACAATTAAAAGCTTTCACCATAGTTTTACTCTGCTCAATTTCTTCCTATGACGCGCGCGCATAACAATCCCACATGAGATGCAGAGTTCATGCCGAAGTGATTGACTCACCTCTGAGACGTGCATTCCATACTAAGCATCGTCAAGATTTTCTTGCGGAGATACTTTTGTAATCGATATGAATAGCACCCAGCTAAAGACCGGCGTTTGTTGCGTATACCTGATGGCAACACCCAGTCCCCGGCACTTCCTCCCTTCATCACCACTTTTTTATGAAGATGGGACAAATTGGATCTTCTATAGTTTGTGCAACACGACTCATAATCCTCAGGTGACAGTCTCTAATTGGTCAAGTCCCAGACCGTCTGTAAAATTGAGGAGGCTTCGAATTATCCATTTACTGCCTTCCTTGTTGGTACCTTTCCTTTATGTGTGTGCTGCTGATCAAGCTTCAGTTCTGCCCTAAGCACATCGATCTTCTTAAGGTCCATTTCTGCCATGCTCACTCTCTGCCAACGTTTACTGAGAGTTAATAACGAGCAGCAGATAAGCTTTAAGGCACTTCTTTAGGTGAAGAATCTGGGATTACCTTCTTCCTTCTGCGCTCCTCCTCAAAGCTTCTCTCAATGAGATTCGTTGCCCGTACACTCTTTCTATGTCCTACTGGCACCTTCAGATGCGCCAACATGGCCTCACGATCATCCTGAAGCGCCGCTACCAACGATGGATACTCCCGCCCACGCCGCTCAATAAACTGCAACGCCTCCTCCTTACCCCTGCGGTAACTGGAGGCATCGCGTATCTGCAATATCTCCGCCTTCAACTCAGGTCATACCACCTGCGGCACGTTGCCCGCAAGATTCTGCATACGGTGACACCAACACCTCACTCGCAGCGACTTGGCAAACACTGCCTCAATCGCCTTGATACAACCAGGGGCCCCATCACTGGTGATCGATAACGGCACCCTCAGCTTCCGTTTTATCATGTCCCTGAAAAAATCCAAGCTGGTAGCTTATCGTGTTGCAAAATCATCCCTTCAGGATGGATTATGTGACTCAGGTGTTGATATGTAGTATATCCATGGGATATACTTTTTGTATAACATTTAAAGGAGGCGTATATGATTGTTAAGGCAGCACAATGGGGAAATAGTATTGGGGTCAGGATTCCTCGCACTCTTGCCAAGAAAAAGGGCATTGACGTGGATACCGCTGTTGAAATCAATGAAACCGAGGATGGAGTTATCATCAATCCGGTAGTGAAAAAGGAATATTCATTAAAAGAGCTTGTTAAAGGGATTACCCCACAGAACCGGCATAATGAGATTGACTTCGGGCACCCTATCGGGAAGGAGCTTATCTGATGAGCACTGTTCCCGTAGGTGGAGATATTATTCTGCTTAGTTTAGACCCAACTTTAGGGCATGAACAGGCCGGCACTAGGCCGGTGGTTGTTCTTTCACCTGATTTATACAATAGGGCTTCCGGCCTATGTCTGGTATGTCCCATAACAAAACAGGTTAAAGGATAC
>JBKQMP010000154.1:0-6817 GCA_052146665.1 Dissulfurispiraceae bacterium | reverse complement strand
CATTACGCAGGATCTGCGATGGCACCTCAAACAGCCATGGGGTCAGCTCATCGTCCTTAAACTGGCTGTACTGCTGGTCAACTGGGGTTTGCAGGCCCGTCAACGCAAGTGCATGGTTACGGAACGTGCGGAAGTACCGGTCTTCCTCCACCTTTGAGTTGTATACGAACCGCTGGCAGCCAATCCAGCGCGTTAAAAGTGCTGATTGCTCCTTCTTTGGGTATGCCCTGAATTTGACTCCGCTTGCCATGATCTATACCCTATGATGTAGTTAACTGCATCGAAAATCAAGTCATTTAATCCAAACAACCTCAATGTTTCGCGGTCTAGGTTGCTAACCCCCTCCAGACCTGCCGCCTCGCAGGGGGGAATGCGCAGCCATCAGTTCAATTTTAGAAATCTCGCAAAGTCCATGTTAAGCCCTCTCTTGTTATATATAACATGAGAGGCTCAATTGAAGAAAGTTAATAAGGCTCCCCGAGATCCTGGCAGGAGATGATTTAGTAAAGGGTGGAGGGTTTTACATGGACTTACTTGACAGGTATTCAAAAATCCCATATAGTGAGAAAAAGCATTTTAGGAAACAGACTCATTTGAATTCAGTGAAAGGCTCAGCCAAATTAACACGATTAAAAGACGATTTGCTGACGCTTAAAAATCCCGAACAGGCTGCAACCCTCTCACGATTTTTCAAGACCGGAAAGGGTCAATACGGTGAGGGGGATCTGTTCTTGGGCATCACTGTCCCTGAGCAGAGGAAGATAGCGAAGGAGTACCATGACCTGTCCTTGAAAGACCTGAAGATGTTGCTTTCAAGCAGGATCCATGAATATCGGCTGGTTGCGCTGCTGATCCTGATCATTAAGTATAGGGAAGCGGATAGAACGGGTAAGCAGGAGATCGCTGAGTTTTATCTTGTCAACAGGGCAGGCGTTAACAACTGGGATTTGGTAGACCTTTCAGCAGCCAACATCTTGGGAGAGGAACTGCTGGACCGAGAAAGGTCAATACTGCACAAGATGGCGGCATCAGCTAATCTTTGGGATCGGAGGATTGCAGTGCTGTCCACATTCGCCTTTATTAAGAGAGATCAGTTTAAGGATAGCCTGGCCATTGCAGAGCTGCTGCTCAGCGATACCCATGACCTGATCCATAAGGCTGTGGGCTGGATGTTACGGGAAATCGGGAAAAGAGACCTGAAAGTGGAAGAACGATTTTTGAAAAGCCATTGCCAGAAGATGCCTAGAACGATGCTTCGGTATGCTATCGAACGCTTTGAACAAGACAAAAGAAAAGACTATTTAAAGAGATAGCTCGGCCTTTAACTGTGGCTGTCACAGGATGGTGTTTTTTTTGTTCACTCTTTGGATCAAAAGGCGTGCGGATCTAGAACGGCTCAGATGTCTATGCAATGAGGTGCCCGTGGACAAGGAATAACGTCACGGATATTTGGCATGCCAGTGATGTATTGCACAAGCCGCTCGAACCCGAGGCCAAACCCCGCATGAGGCGCTGAACCGAACCTCCGGAGGTCGATATACCATTGCAGGTTCCCCTGAAGCAGACCCCTTTCCTGCATCCTGTGTCTCAACACGTCAAGTCTTTCTTCGCGCTGACTCCCGCCGATGAGCTCACCTATCCTTGGCACCAGGACATCCATCGCCGCAACTGTCCGGCCGTCTGGGTTCAAACGCATATAGAAGGCTTTGATTTCTTTGGGGTAATCGGTCACGATCACAGGCCCGTTGAAGACCTTATCAGTAAGATACCGCTCATGTTCAGACTGCAGGTCGGAACCCCAGCGCACTGGGAATTCAAAAATCTCCCCGGCGCGCTCTAATTCTTTTATTGCTTCTGTATAGGAGATATGGACGAACGTTGTAGCGGTTAGTCTTTCCAGCTCTTCAAGGGAAATTTTCTCATAGTGTTTTTTAAGGAACGAGAGTTCACTTTGTCCTTTTTCTAGTGTCTTTCTACAAAGAAACTGTAGGAAATCCTCGGCAAGGCGCATGTCGTCCTTTAGGTCTTCAAAAGCCATTTCTGGTTCGATCATCCAGAACTCTGACAGGTGGCGCGATGTGTTTGAGTCCTCTGCCCTGAAAGTGGGTCCGAAAGTATAGACTCTGCCTAAAGACATGGCCAGAAACTCGGCCTCAAGTTGTCCGCTCACAGTAAGGAAGGCGCGCTTGCCAAATAATTCACGGGTAAAATCTATACTGCCGTCCTCTTTCCTTGGCAGGTTCTCAAGATCAAGAGAGGTGACCGTAAACAGCTCCCCTGCGCCTTCACAGTCACTGGATGTGATAATGGGAGTATGCACCCAGAGAAAACCTCTTTCCTGAAAAAACTCATGGACCGCACTTGCCAGGATATTGCGTATTCTGAGAACGGCGCCGTAAGTATTGGTCCGTGGCCTTAGGTAGGCAATTTCTCTCAAAAACTCGAGGGAGTGCCCTTTTTTCTGTAGGGGATAACTTTTGGGGTCCGCCTCGCCAAAGACCTCGATCTCATATACTTCCATTTCGATCCGCTGTCCCTTGCCATGAGATGTCTTGAGAATGCCCTTTGCCTTGATGGCAGCACCGGTAGTGCAGCGGGGTAATTCTTTAAATGAGGAGATTTCAGCCGTGATAAGCAGTTGAAGCGTATCCTGAGTGGAGCCGTCGCTGACCACTACGAAGGCAAATCCCTTTGATTCGCGCACTGTTCTGACCCAGCCGCATACCGTGATCTCCTTCCCTATGTTGCGTTCGTCCAGGATGTCCTTTATTAGTGAGCGCTCCATTTAACCTCTCCAATATGTCTATATGGCTCTAAGGATTCATTATTGTAGTGAAATGAGGGGTGTCCAGACAAGAAAGATTTCCAAAATTGACAATTGTCGAGCCTACGCGATTTCTTTTCAATGATTTAAATATTATTCTTAATTATCAAAAAAAACAATCTTGCTCAACGCATTCGAGTGGTCGAGGCAATACAATAGAATCATCCCGATCACCAGCTCCCCTGATAGCCATCAACCTTTCGGTGCGTAGATTTTTGGTTTCGCTCATGACCGCAACAGATTGAGGTGAAAAGGAAAACTATCGACAGCAGGTCGCAAGTGACTGGCAAATCCGTCGATTTGCGAAAAAATGACGTTGGGCGGATTGAAGGTCAATAGCATGAACATTTCGATGAGCGACGGGCCGCCGCAAAACAGCAGATCCTGTCTTATAGCGGAATAGGTTGTGAAATACCGCAACAACCGTATCGAGAAAGCTTGCCGAGAGCAAATACATTATGAGCTGGAGTATGAAATAGAGAGGGCTGTTTAGGGTCGAACCGTGAAATCACAGTAATCTATTGATGAGCATAACTGTGACAATGAGGAGTGCAGTTGCACAGACTGAGTTAAATCTGGTAGTTTATCCATGATCGGGCGTGCTGGAGCACAAGATGCTAAGCTGCTGCCGGCACTGCCTCTAAGGTTTAAATTTGGCACTTCACATAGGCCATGCGCGCTCTCATGGGTAGCATTTGAAATTCCCATGACATTTAATTGAAAGGACATCGAGTTATGCATATCTCCATAATCGGAACCGGATATGTAGGTCTTGTGACTGGCGCCTGTTTCTCCGAGTTCGGCGTCATGGTAACCTGTGTTGATAAGGATAAAGGTAAAATAGAGCTTCTCAGTCAAGGTAAGATCCCTTTCTACGAGCCGGGGCTTGAAGAACTCGTCAACAGGAATCTCAGACAGGGCAGACTGAAATTCAACACGGATATGAGAGACGTGGTTGAAGAGTCCCTTGTCATTTTCATCGCTGTTGGCACTCCGCCAAGGGGAGACGGGTCAGCCGATCTCATTTATGTGGATGAGGTGGCGCGAGAGATAGCAAGCAGCATAAAGAGTTATAAGGTCATAGTCACAAAAAGCACCGTCCCAGTGGGAACCGGGGAGAGGATAAGAAAAATAATCTCTGGGAATTTGAAGGAACAGGCGGACTTTGATATAGTCTCAAACCCCGAATTCCTCCGTGAAGGTGCTGCCATTGAGGATTTTATGCGGCCCAACAGGGTCGTACTAGGTGCCAGGAGCCCGCAGGCCATCGCAATAATGAAGGACCTGTACAGACCGCTTTATCTGATTGAAACGCCTTTTGTGATCACGAACATCGAGACAGCCGAATTGATAAAATACGCATCGAATTCATTCCTCGCGGTGAAAGTCTCTTTTATCAACGAGATGTCCCGTCTCTGTGAAAAGGTTGGCGCAGATATAAATGTGGTTGCGAGGGCCATGGGACTCGATGGCAGGATAGGGCCAAAATTTCTGCATGCGGGGGCTGGATTTGGAGGTTCCTGTTTCCCTAAAGACACACAGGCCATTTTGAAAATAGCTGCTGACCAAAATGTTGAACTCGAAACAGTAAATGCCGCAGTCAAGGCCAATAAGAAACAGATTGGGCTGATGTCTGAAAAAATCAGGAACGCGCTTGGCAATGATATCAAAGGGAAATCCATCGCCATATTGGGCCTGTCCTTCAAGCCCAATACAGATGACGTTAGAGAGGCTCCTGCGCTCTATATCATTCAGGATCTGCTAAAATGCGGGGCAGCGATCCGCGCCTATGATCCAGTCGCAATGGACAATGCAAGAGCAATCCTGCCTGCTGTAACATACTGTGATGACGCATATGACGCGTGTAAGGGTGCGGATGCGGTTGCAATAGTCACAGAATGGAACGAATTCCGGAACCTGGACATGCTGAAAATACTGGATCTTTTGGATAAGCCATATTTCTTCGATTTCCGCAACATCTATGAGCCACAAAAAATAAAGTCGTACGGGTTCAACTACTTCTCTGTAGGAAGATGATCAGGATCAGAACTCTTTCCAATGTCTGCCTTGCGCTCGGCGGCTATCATAAGACTGAAGTTGCAATAATACACATGCTGTTGCAGAATAGACACAGGTTTCTTGGGATGCCCTACAAAAAGGTCTTGATATTAAATGGGCTTTAGTTGGCACATTTGTTGCTAAATAATATGACAAATACCTTTATCTTTAATGAAGAGGTTTTTTCCTCTTGACAAAATATTTATATAATGGTATAAATTATCCAGCATTTTATGAAAGGCATTATAGCGTTCAATCTGATTAGTTCCATAAATTGGGAACTGAATTTAATTAAAAGGAGGTGATAGCGTTACAGACGAAGCTTGGAATAGCTCATAATTATGAGAAGTACACATTAAATCCGCCTTTGGCGGATCAACTGAACTAACTCATTAAGGAGGGTTAGGAAGTGAAAAAATACTTAGCATTATTCTTAGGTGTTCTTTTTGTCTTTGGTTTTGCGGCCACAGCCTTTGCCATCCATGCTGAGATTCCATCAGAGAGTACAGCAGTTATCGCACCTGGCGACACCCAGATTACAATTGGCGGTGAAATCAGGTTTAGAGGTGAGATAAGGGCCAATGAGGGCGATTTCAACAACAGTGTTACAACGAATGCTGGAAGTGGTGTCGGTTTCGCCGGCAGAACTCAGGAAGGTTCTTCCTATGATATGAGAGTAAGACTCAGCCTTGACGCGAAGGTTACACCCAATACTGAGGGGTATGTCATGCTTGAGACCGGCAATGCCGACAACTCTGATACCATAACCTGGGGCACATGCGCGAACCAGGCAGGCACAAACCAAAGTGGTGGTACCGGTTTATACGGCGGCACCTGTGCCAATAGCCAGAGAGGCAGTATGCAGCTCATGCAGGCATGGATCCTCCATCAGGGTTCTGGCCTACTGGGCGTACCTGCATTAGTTAAGGTTGGACATATGCCGATCAAATTCGGTAACGGCCTCTTCCTTGATCATTCAAGATATGGTGATGATGCGATACTGCTTGGCGTCGATCCCATAAAGAACATGCACATCATTGCCGGCACAATTAAATTGAGGGAAGGCAGTACCTCGCTGGCCGATGATTCTGATGGTTATGCAGTGCTCTTTAACTACGATTTCGACAAGTTGTCAAGCGTATCTTTTGATATTACCTATGTGAATGATCAGCACGAGTTCTTGACGAGCTCGATCAACACAGGAATTCTCCCGAATGAGGGCCAGTACGCACATCTCTGGAACTTTGGCTTAAGAGGCAATACCGAGATCTCTGGCTTTGGGATAAATGCAGATTTTGAGATCCAGGCAGGCAAAGCAGGGAACCTCGCCTTTTCTGGTTCACCTTTTACTGGTGAAAATAGTTTCACCTTTGGAGGCTATGCTGGATCGCTAGGCTTTTATTACAAGATTGCCCCCGTAAAACTTATGCTTGACGCAGCCGGTGGTAGTGGGGCGAGTAATTTGAACGACATCGGAAAGACCTTTGTCACCACACTGGGCAACGACCAGCACTTCAGCTACGTTTATGAGTATTCAACAGTAAACGCAGCAAACAGAACCAGTGGTGGACTTGAGAACTCCTGGTATGTCCATGGCGGTGTTACTGGAGACATCGTGAAAGACTTGACCGGCGAACTCCATCTCTATTGGATCGAGGCCCTCAAGACTAGTAACATAGCGCAGACGTACGGTTTTGCGCATAACACCAATAGCCACGACATAGGATTTGAAATCGATCCAAAGATCACCTGGATAATCGACAGGAATCTTAGGTACTGGGTTGAGGGTGGCTACCTGTTTGCCGGTGGTTTCTGGCATGCGGTAACTGGACCTGACAAGAGCCCTGACGGCGCATACTGCATCAGAAACGGCTTCCAGATCAACTTCTAATTATTAAGAATAGGATTTGACTGTTCAGAGGCGGCTCATTTGAG
>JBKQMP010000153.1:0-8706 GCA_052146665.1 Dissulfurispiraceae bacterium | reverse complement strand
AGGGGACAAGTTTTCCTGAATATCCGCAGGTGTGTCTGCTGTTGGCATTCTCTCTCCTAACTTCTGCATAGAGTCGCCTCTAAGCCTCCTTGTCAACTGAGCCCCTGGCGTTGCCACCTCAAGCTCCAGCCTTTAGGCTGGGGTCGTTGACCTTCCTCATCCCTCAGCGGGCATGCTATTATTCATGGTATCTCCTTATGTGGTAATAATTCTCCCTTGCCTTCAAGAATTCCTCCCTGTTGATGGGAGGGATGCAAATGGCTGAGGATGATGTTCCCTCTTCGGTGAAAAAACGTGCCGGCAGGTCATCATGTGATTTAGTAAAGCCGTTCATTGTGTTGAGCTGCCGCTCAAGGTTCCATATACGCTCCCCTATGTCCAATAGAGATTGAACATTGTAATGTCGTCCTGTCACGGCAGTAACAGCCTTCGCATACTCCTCCAGACTTGCACCAAAAAATACAAACTTGCAAGCCGTGAGTGAATCAATCACCGCGTTCAGATCTTCGGATATCTTTATCAGCCTAGCCTTTCCCTCAAACGAAAACCTCTCCGCAGCGACAGGTCTTCTCAGTATTTCATAGCTTATGGGATATGCCCGCAGATGACAGCCTCCCCTATTGGAAGTTGCATAAGCCAGAGCCATACCATAGGCTCCTCGTGGATCATAGGCGGGGAGCTCAAGACTCTTGACTGACATGCTCAATTCAGGATGTCCTGCTGATTGCGCATAGCGCAATGAGCCATCTGCTAACGCCTCACCTAGCCCTCCCTCTTTGCCTCCGATAGCAAGAAGTATTTTGATGATTTCTTCAGGGGACAGCCTGACCCGGTTAATTTCCGAGAAACTCGCAATAGTAGATGCCGCGCTTATTGTGTCCATACCATATTCGTTACAAATCCTGTTTGCCTCAACAATGCTTTTGAGGTCACTGCACCCATTCAATGCGCCAAAATGTGAGACAGTCTCAAATTCGGGCATAATAGCGCGGCTTGAACCTATTTTCTTACAAAGAATGGGACATCCGGCACAACCCGTTTTTTTGGTCTTATAGCGCTCTTTTAAGCGGTAACCAGAGTAACTCGAGGCTCCATCGAAAAATGTCTTCCTAAAATTTTCTGTCGGCTCCATTCTCCTTGCGTGTAGCAGATCAACAAGGGCTGCGGTGCCGAAAGCCGAAAGACCAAACTCACCAAATATGGCAGGAGATGCCCTTAGGAGTCTCATTATCTGTTCGCGAGCCTTTTCCAGCGCCGCCGGATCAGCAACAGCTATGTTCTGGGTGCCGGTCACCTTTATTGCCTTCAGTCTTTTTGCTCCCATAACAGCGCCAAGCCCACCTCTTCCAGCAGCATAGTGGCCATCGATGATAATTGAGGCGAACCTGACCCCCGTTTCACCTGCCCTGCCAATTGCCGCTGAAGAAGCTCCACCAACAAAGATGTGGTTAGTCTCTGACACATTCTTCCCATACAGGTGTGATGCATCTTCTATTGAAATATGATTGTCATCAATGGTCATGGTAACCCAGTCATCGGAAATTCCGGTTATCTCTATGAGGTCAAAGCCGGCCTTCTTGAGCTCCGTACCAAAGCCTCCCCCGACAGAACAATCAAACACGGTTCCAGTCAGCGGGGACTTGGAGATTACCGACATCCTTCCCGAGGTCGGCGCGGAGGTGCCAACAAGAGGACCGGTCGAAAAAATTAACGGCATGTCGGCAGAATCATGAGCGTAGGTGATTCTGTCAGCAATCATCGCCACGCCAACTCCTCTGCCGCCCAGGTACATGGTGTATAGTTCTTCAGGGGTGTTGTAAAAAAGTATCTTTTTGGTGGAAAGATCCACTCTAATACCCTTGCCAGTATAGCCCGACGCCATAGTCTATTGTAACATTTAGCCTCTCCAGTAGGCGTAATTGTCTGGAGTTCTAAAGACACATCACATATCAAAAAAAAATGGATTCCCGGCAAAGATACTGGTAAACTTAATTATTAGGAGCTCCTTTTTGCAGATCACCTGCAAACCATCCATTTTTTAGAGGCGAAAACAAAGTGGTAAAGTACAGAACAATTTACGACATCAGCGTTCTTCTGGGAGAGAGATCAATTGACTATCCAGGCGACACGAAATTTTCAGCTGAACTGATGGTCTCTCTACGGAGCTCAGGAATGTTTGATCTTACAAAGTTGGTTATGAGTGCTCATTCAGGAACCCATATAGACACGCCGTCTCACTTTATTGCCGATTCAAAGAACATCGATAATTACACCATCAAGGATTTCATCCTCCCTGCCCACGTCGTGGAGATTCAGGATGAGGAGGCTGTTCGTGTCCGCGAATTATTGACACTTGATCTCAACCCAGGTGAGGCCCTTTTGTTCAAAACCAACAATTCCCGATCCACATTTCACAGAGACGGCACATTTACTGAACATTTTGTTTACTTGGCACCAGATGCCGCTGATTTTTGTATTGAAAAAAAAGTCAAGCTTGTTGGAATTGACTATATTACGATCGACAAATATGGCGATGACACTTTCCCTATACACCACAAGCTCTTTGAAAAAGACATCCTCATTCTTGAAGGCATTAATCTGCAGGGCATACCATTAGGACGATACACTCTATTTTGTCTTCCCTTAAAGATGAAATGCGAAGCATCACCTGTGCGGGCAATATTGATACAGTAAAGGTAAAATCGAGCAGTCCTGATCCACAAGGAAGTACAGAAAGTGCCTATCCCCTCCCAATGGGTCTGTCCTGACCGTATGGGGCAGTCGCTCACCCCTTAACACGTACTTTATATCCGTTTATAGTCAATAAATGAACTCTTAAGTCCCGAGATCGCAAGCCATCCATCATTGCTCGACCAGCTGACCACGACGGGTTCTGTAGTGCAGCTGTAAGATCATGCTCCTCCATGCATAACCCAGCCACACAATTCATGACCTCAAAGACGAAAGCTGACCAATTCGGAACGACGACATCAATTCTTGCCATAAGGACCGTTATGCGGGCAACTAATGCCACGCACAAGAAGAGTACACTGAATGCTCGATGACTGCACAGATGGGAGGTGGCAGATCCAGAGAACCAAGTCGGGCCTGTCGTCTGATGGCAGCCCCTCGTTCTTTCTCTTAATAACTCTCCTTTCAAGATGAAGGCAATGTCTTTCTTTTGCCGAGAGTTCACTATTCAGCATTTTGTGCCGGTCCTAGCCATGTTCCAGCTCCCGTTTCTTATCGACAAGTTTACGTCTGATGAGACCGGCGCCAAAAAAAACGAGGAATGAGTACTCACCATTATCTGTTGATCACTTTGAGCGCCTTTCTATCATCTGATGTCGCAAAAATACAGATTGGAGATTTGCCGGCGCCGGCAGTTCCATACATATAAAAAATATCTATGCCAACGGCGGCAATCTTTTGGCTTACCTTCTGCAGTGCTCCCGGTTTATTTGATATCTCAATAGCCATTACATCTGCCTCTTTAATCTCCGCGCCCAACGGAGAGAGGGCCTTTTTCGCCCTCGAGTTGCTGTCGACAATTAGCATAAAGGTCGCCTGGTTATCCATTTCATATGCGCAAATCGCAGTGATATTAACTTTCGCCTTTGTGAGCGCTGAACTCACCTCTGCAAGCAGTCCAATCTTGTTCGGCATCATAAAGCTGATTTGCTTCGTTATTTTTGCCTTTGCCATGGTCCGAGCCTCCTGACACGTTTTCAACATATTTTACACCATACGAACGAAAAATCGAGGATTATACAATTTCAGTCAACGTCAGGTAAAATCAATACAAGTGCGATGACTGGCATGCCCTTAAAGATATTCTTCTCCGGGATAGGTGGTAGCGGGGTATCAGCAATAGCGAACTTCATGGCTGACAAAGGATGCATCATTGTCGGCTCTGACAGGTCATTTGATCACAATCCTCGGCATCCGCTATGCGCCTGTCTGAAACGTAAAGGGATAAGGATTGTCCGTCAAGACGGCAAGGGCATAGACGGTTCCTTTGATTTTGCGGTCTTTAGCACTGCAGTGGAACCTGATCAACAGGAATTTGTCAGGGCCAAGGCTTTGGGGATTCCGATGAAAACAAGACCCGAATACCTTGCTGAGATAGTCAAACAGTATAAGACAGTGGCAGTTGCCGGGACAAGCGGAAAATCGACCACCTCTGGGATGCTCGCCTTTCTCATGGACGGTCTCGGACTGCATCCGAACTTTATTGGTGGAGGTCGGGTCAGGCAATTTAAGACGGCACTAAACCCCGGTAATTCTCTTTCTGGAGTTTCAGATATTCTGGTAATAGAAGCTTGCGAGTCAGATGGCAGCATAGTCCAATATAAGCCATGGCAATCGATAATCCTTAATCTTGCATTAGATCATTTCACGGTGGACCAGACAGCTAAATTATTTAAAGACTTAGTTAAAAATACTGCTAATGGAGTTTATGTAAATGCCGATGATGATAATCTAAAAGGAGTAGCCGGCAATACGGCAGTAACTTTCTCTATCGACAGCCCCTCGGATTTTAGACCTGATATTCTATCGCATAGGCCGTTTGGCACGGAATTTTCATTGAGAGGCATCACATTCAGACTATCCCTCCCTGGCAAGCACAATCTCTATAACGCCCTTGCCTGCCTAACTGTTCTCACAGAAATGAATATTCCCCTTGCTGACATTGCAGAGGTGATGGGTGAATTCAATGGCATTGAAAGGCGCTTCGATGTTCACTTCAATAATGGCAGCGTGCTTGTTATCGATGACTATGCTCACAGTCCGCATAAAATCAGTGCGCTGATACAGACTATGAAGACAATAAAGGATAGGCTACACTTTATATTTCAACCTCATGGTTTTGGACCGACACGGCTGATGAAAGATGAGTATATCGAAGTTTTCAGAAGAAATCTCCGTGATTCAGACCGTCTTATACTTCTTCCTATCTTTTATGCAGGAGGAACCGCCAACCGGGACATCTCAAGTGAGGAGCTCGCTGAACAAATAAGAAAAGGGGGGAAGTCTGTCGAGGTCGTTGAGGGGAGAGAGACTATCTTAGAGCATTTGGATAGAAAGGGTTCTTATGTCGTTTTTGGGGCGCGCGACGAGACTCTGGCTGATCTTGCAGAGGACATCGCGCGTCAACTTGCTAAACTCAATGAATAGCAATCTAATCTTGATACAGGGCTCTTTTCTCCATGCATTATCGGGGAATTGCAGATGGACCTTGTAGGGTGATCTTTTTTCGTCAATCAACATGAGCTATTGAAACAGAATTATGGGCGGTGCAGCTCTGGCTCGTTAATACTGTTGTCTAGCGATAAAATAAAATCGTTCTTTGGAAATCCGTAATTCATTCACCATTGAAGACTCGCTGTTGTCACTTATCTCGCTTTTTCTGTCAAGCGTCAAAGTCATCTCCGATTGAGAATTTTCATCTCATGTCAATCAAAGGGTTTTGTGATATTAATTCTTTCAGCCACTCACGGTACTTTTGGGCAGCCGCTTCTGAAGTTGGTGATTGAAACAGCAACATGTCGGACTTTATTAATTTGAGCCTTTGTCGAAAAGGGACTGGGCATGCAGAACAAAGTCTGAAGCTCGAACAACCCGCACCATGAAAAAAGCCTCGCAATACGAGACCTTTCGATTTAGAATGTCAAAGAAACTAAATGCACCGACACTATCCGGGAACCCTGTTAGATTGCTAAGTCCAGACCAAAGCGTGGCATCTAATGCCAATGGCTCATTGTATAAAATCTATGATCCACAGCATTTTTTATATTTCCTGCCACTTCCGCATGGGCAGGGATCATTCCTTCCCACCTTCTTCTCTCTGTGCACCGGCTGTTTTGCACTGTCCCCATCGCTCCTATTGTAGGCAAGACTCTGTTGCTGTGATTTTAGTTTCACCTCAGGCTCCTCTTTCCTCACCTGAAGTTTGAAAAGCCTCAACAAGATCTCGGTATTGATCCTCGCCGACATATCTTCGAAAAGTGCAAATGCCTCTTTCTTGTATTCAACTAGAGGATCTCTCTGGGCATAGCCCCTGAGCCCTATGCCCTCCTTTATATGATCGATTCCGAGAAGATGGTCTTTCCACTGTGTATCCAATATCTGCAGGAAAATCATCCTCTCAAGGTAACGCATGACCTCGGGGCCGACTTCTTTTTCCTTGCTCTCATAAACCTCTTGAGCATGCGAATTGATCTGGTGTATCAGTTCATCAGTAGTCGTCAAATCCGCCGCTGACAATTTGATTGAAAACAGGCCATAGAGGGCATCCTTTAGACCACTTAAATCCCTTTCCTCACGACTCTTGTCTTCCGGATAATAGTGAAAAACCAAATCGGCGGCCTCATCCTCGAGCATTTGGTAGACCTTGTCCTTCAAGGATCCGCTCCCCAACACCTCTCTTCTGAACGAGTATATCTCTGTCCGCTGCTTGTTCATTACATCATCATATTCCAACAAGTGCTTCCGTATGTCAAAATTATGCGCCTCCACTCTCTTCTGGGCATTTTCTATCGCCTTCGACACCATCTTGTTTTCGATTGGAATATTGTCGTCCATCTTTAGCAAGGTCATGAGACTGTTTATTTTGTCGGAACCGAAAATTCTCATGAGATCATCTTCGAGGGAAAGGTAGAAGCGGGTTGAGCCAGGATCCCCCTGTCTGCCGGACCGCCCACGCAACTGATTGTCTATCCTTCTTGCCTCATGGCGCTCGGTACCGATGATGTGGAGTCCACCTGCGCTGACCACTTTCTGTCGTTCCTTTTCACACAGTTCGACCGCCTTCTGGAGCGCCTCTACAAATTCCTCTCGAGTGTACTTCTCCTTATCCTTCAGATAATCTACAGCGAGACCCTGAGGATTGCCACCAAGAACGATATCGGTGCCTCTGCCAGCCATGTTCGTAGCAATCGTGACTGCACCAAACCTTCCGGCCTGAGCTATAATTTCCGCTTCTTTTTCGTGATATTTCGCATTCAAAACTGCGTGCTTTATCCCTCTTCTCTTCAGAAGATTGCTGAGCACTTCAGATTTTTCTATCGAAGTGGTTCCTACGAGTACTGGCTGGCCCTTCTTATGGCTCAATTCAATGTCATTCATCGCAGCATTAAATTTCGCGGCCTCAGTCTTGTACACCGTATCAGAGTAATCTTGCCGCACCATAGGTTGATTCGTGGGAATAACGGCAACGTCCAGATTGTATATCTCGGCAAACTCAGTTGCCTCAGTATCTGCCGTACCCGTCATGCCCGCAAGCTTCTTATACATCCTGAAATAGTTTTGGAAGGTAATGGTGGCAAGGGTCTGATTCTCACTCGCTATCTTCACCCCTTCCTTGGCCTCAATCGCCTGGTGCAGCCCATCACTCCAGCGCCTTCCCGGCATTAACCTTCCCGTAAACTCATCAACAATAATTACCTCTCCATCCTTCACCACATAATCCACATCACGCTTGAAGAGATGGTGCGCCCTCAACCCCTGTAGCACATGATGAACAAGTTCAAAATTCGTTGTGTCATAGAGATTAGTGACGCCGAGGAGCTTCTCTACTTTGGAGTTACCGATTTCAGTGAGAACGATACTCTTGAGCTTTTCATCTATCTTAAAATCATCATTTACACTCAGGCCGGGTATTATGCGGTTCACCTTGTAGTATTTATCAGTAGACTCCTCCGAAGGGCCAGATATGATGAGGGGTGTTCTCGCCTCATCGATCAAAATGCTGTCCACCTCGTCAACTATCGCATAGTTCAGCTCCCTCTGAGAATACTCAGAAAGATCGTATTTCATGTTGTCCCTAAGATAATCAAATCCAAACTCGTTATTTGTGCCGTAAGTGACATCAGCTCGATAGGCCTCCACCTTTGTACAAGATCTGAAGCGGTCCAATCTCTTGTCAAGAGAGACATAACCTGGATCATAAAAAAATGAGTTCTCGTGTTGGATCACGCCAACAGAAAGCCCCAGGAAATGATAAATGGGTCCCATCCACTGAGCATCCCTTTTCGCAAGATAGTCATTAACAGTGATAACGTGTACTCCCTTTTCTTCAAGGGCGTTCAAGTATACAGACAAAGTGGCAACAAGGGTCTTCCCCTCCCCCGTCTTCATCTCCGCTATTTTCCCTTCATGCAGCACGATGCCTCCAATAAGCTGGACATCGAAGTGTCTCATCTTAAGGAGGCGTTTCGAGACCTCTCTCACTGTCGCAAACGCCTCATTGAGTATATGGTCAATGGTTTCGCCGCGCTGCAGTCTTCCTTTGAATTCCTCTGTTTTTTTTCCTAACTGGTCATCGCTCAAAGACGCGAACGAAGGCTCAAGACTGTTGATGTCATCCACTGTATTGAACAGTCTCTTCAATTCCCGTTCATTCTTTGTTCCAAATATCTTATTTAGAATGTTCGCCATATTTTTTATACTAAAAAACGCGAGGCACTTTATGCAAGCAGCATCCTCATAGCGCCCAGTTGACTCATAGGAAAATGTTACCGAAGGATCGCTGACTCACCGTGAAGTTTTGTAGCACAGAAGGAAGATCTTCTTCAGCTTCTGTGCCATGGCCTTTCTCAGATGAAATGGATTGAGTTTCTTACACTGCTCTTCAAGAGAATGTTTCACCGCAGGAACGATTGCCGGTGAATCCATGACCCTCTGATAAGGCATCTTGGGAGTATC